>DATISS010000134.1:0-29586 GCA_035468565.1 Planococcus sp. (in: firmicutes) | reverse complement strand
CCTCTTGATTGTAATATCCCACTGCACCCATCCTCTCCTGCTCTTTACTGTTGTATAGCCTTAGTTTAAGAATCCGAAACAGCGTTGGCAAGCCACAGCAACTGTGTCGATTAGGGAAATTAAAATTGCTGTTTCACATCTATTTATTACATAAGTTGAACTAATGATTTTTAATTGTCGATATGAAGCAAAACAGCTGCGCTTGCCGCGGGCGTCTCCGCTATTTTGCTTCATATCGAGATATCTCTAAGCGCCGGCGCGTCGAGGGGTTAGGCAAGGAGCTAGCGCAGCGATGCAGAAGCAGAAGGGTTTTAGCTATGAGACGAGTGTTCTTCTCGGCTCATAGCGACCAAAGCGGTGTATAAACGTTAACTTCTTTAGTTCAACTTATATAACAAAAGAAAAAAGGCCGCACCGGGTTTCGGTACAGCCTTTTGTTAGAGTCATACAATAACTAGCTCTGTCGCTATATGGGCGTCTGTGTCCAAGAGATCGACATACTCGCCGACAATAATGCCTTTCGTCTGCAAGGTCTGCTCGACGCTCATGCGTGCCAGGTCTTTCATATTGTTATCCGCGCTTAGGTGGGACAAATAGATCCGTGTCGGCTTTTCGGCCAACACTTCACTCATCGCCACCGCCGCGTCCTCATTCGACACATGGCCCACATCGCTTAAGATCCGCCGCTTCACCGACCATGGATAGCGTCCCATCTGCAGCATGCCGACGTCGTGGTTGCTTTCGAAAACGTAGGCGTCAGAAGCTTGGATGACACCTTTCATGCGGTCGCTGACATAGCCGGTATCCGTGATGAGCGAAAGCTTGCGGTCATTTTCATGGAACACGTAAAACATCGGGTCGGCAGCGTCATGCGATACTCCGAATGACTCGATGTCGAGCCCGCCGAAAGTTCTCACCGTCTCCATATCGAAATGGAAGCGTTGCTCGATGGGAATTGCACCGACGAGCCCATCCATCGCAGTCCACGTCTTGGCATTGGCGTATACAGGCACCTTGTGCTTGCGCGCTACAATGCCGAGGCCTTTGATGTGGTCGCTGTGCTCGTGCGTGACCAGGATGCCATCCAGATCGCTCATGCTTTTGCCAATCGAGGCAAAAAGGGCTTCCAGCTTGCGTCCGCTCAGTCCGGCATCGACCAAAAACGATTGGCTGCCGCTTTCTATATAAATAGCGTTGCCCTTAGAGCCGCTTGCTAATACACTAAAACGCATAATAAAAACTCCTTATTGTGCAGGTTCTTCCTCTTCCTCTTCCTTCAGCTCGATGACACCGTCTTTCACAGCATTGACGAAAAACTCTTGCTGCGAGCCGTCTTCGAGCGTCGCTTTGATACGCCATGTCGGCAGAAACATCTGCGTGTCTTCGGATACGGTCACATACTCCGAGTAGCCGAGTTGCGCTGAGTCGATTTCCGTATTCGTCGGCAAAAGACGTTTCTGGTAAAGCGTATGGATTGCTTGGATAGCCGGGATCAAGGTTTTCTGCTGTTCGCTTTCTTCCACATTCTCAAAAATCGTCTGTTCGTAGTTCACCACTTCTGCATTATCGTTCCAGTAGACCGTTAACTTTCCGCCATCGCTGTAATAAAGCGGCTGGCCGTTGATTTCCTGAAAAAAGATGGCTTGGCGATTTTTTTCGTCAATCCGCCACAGGACGTAATTGTCACCTTTGTAGACCGTTTCGTCCACGAATTCCTGCAGCACATCCGTGCTCACATTTTCTCCAAGCGCCAACGGTTCATTAAATGTGACCGCCAGGGATTTGTTGTTCGTGACGTCCCCTGTTGAATCCGAACCCGGAACATCGGCCGCGACAAAAGATTTCATCTTGCCGGTCACGTAGGGCTTGCTTTCGACCTGCTCAGGAAGATTGGAATAACTGATTTTATCGGCTTCCAGCTTTTCTTCATTGGAGGGCTCGACAAGAAAGACGACGTTCTGCGATTCATCGTAGCGGTCAAGGTATAGCGAGTACAGGAAGATGTTCAGTATGGCAAAGACAATGATGAAAATGGATTTGGTTTTATTCCAATCCAAGCTGATCGCCTCCTAACGCTTCTGCCGGCAACTGCGTCCAAATGCCGTCCGCTTTGTAGTACCAAGCAGGCTGCAGGCTGATCAGCCGCTCCGGATCTTTTTCATCGCGGGCCATTGAATAGCCCTGGACGATTTCCGTTATGCTTTTCTGATCGATGTCCATGTGTTCGATGGCGTGCAATGCGGCTGCGCCGGAAGGCAATTCCAGCGAACCCGATGCTCCCAATGACTCCAGCACATAATAGGGCCGCTTATAGCGGAACACTTTTTCCGTTTCAGCCTCCACGCCCCACACCACTTCAAGGTCAGTCTCGAATGTCTGGCTGAAGACCGGAAGATTGTCCTGATACAGGCGGTAATCGATTTTCTGGTTCAGCGGTTCCATGCCGAAATACCGGTAGTCATTCGTCCAGCCGCTATGGGTGTTGATGAAATCGGCCGTTTTGAAAATCAATTCGGATGGTATCGCCGGATCGTTCGTTTCCGCTTCAGGCTGTACATAATTGACGCTTTTAGCATTTTCATCAAAGTTCATCAGCGCATCGGATTCATCGCTGTACTCCCGATTCACTAAATCCCCGGTCGTTGTCACGCTGCGCGGATTTTCGAAAAGGCCGTCAACCAGCTTCTGTTCCGGAATGTCTTCCTGCAGGTAGCGGTATGTGTTCAGCTCACCCGCGCTTTCCGGGACGTAAATCGGCAGTAGGCCGATTTCTTTGCTCGTGATGTACGTCGGGTAATTTTCGAAAGCCGGATCCACGACTTGGTTCTGCAAGTTCTCCAGTTCTGCTCTAGAAACATTCC
Source organism: Planococcus sp. (in: firmicutes) (assembly GCA_035468565.1). GTDB lineage: Bacteria > Bacillota > Bacilli > Bacillales_A > Planococcaceae > Planococcus. The sequence continues at coordinate 26,725 of DATISS010000134.1, read as the reverse complement.
CCTGGTACACACGGCCGGATTTGGAGTTGATGAAATACAACATGAAATCTGTTTCGTTCGCTTCTCCCCATGCAACGACGAGGCGGTCGAATGACGCCTCCGGCATGCTGTCATCGGTGATGCTCATGATGCTATCGATGACTGGGAACGGCACTGGGCCAGGAAAATAGATGGCCGCGCGGTCAGGCTCGTGCATGAACGAAGTTAATGCCTTGGCTGATGTATCTTCTGAAATCGTTGTAATATCATGGATCTGCCATTGCTTCATGACGTCCACCAGCATATCGATCTGCTGCTGGCTTGTTGTGCCCTTCGTTTCTTCTTCCGAATGGTAAAGCACTTTCGTCGCCTGGACCACTTCGTCAACATCCTTGTTCGCCCCAAGCGCCACTTCTGTGGCCGGGGTATTTTCAATTTGCGGGAATGTCGGTGTAAATGTCCAAATCGTGAAGGTCAGCGCCAAACTCATGAAAATCAGAAGGAATAAAATGATCGTTTTTATTTGTTCAACGTATTTCATTCCCACTCACCTCCATCATCCTCTTCGAATGGCAGCGTGAAGAAGATAGTTGTCCCTTTTCCAAATTCACTTTCCGCCCAAATGGCGCCGCCGTGGGTATTGATCATTTCTTTTGAAATCGCCAATCCAAGCCCGGTCCCGCCCATTGCACGCGAGCGGGCGCGGTCGACGCGATAGAATCGGTCGAAAATGCGGTCGACGTTCTCTTTTGGAATCCCCATGCCTTGGTCGCTGACGCGGATCAGCAGGAAGCCGTCTTCAACTGTCATATCAAAACGGACTTTCCCGCCTTCCGGAGAGTATTTCAAAGCGTTGGAAATGATGTTATCAATAACTTGCGTCAATTTATCCGGATCGATTTCAACAAAATACTGCTCTTTCGGGAAATAGCGCTCGAAACGGACTTTCTGCGATTTCGACATCTCGAACCGATCGATAATGCGATTGAAGAAACGGCCGAATTCGACCATCTCTTTGTTGAGTTCGGTTTCACTAGCATCCATCTTGGAAAGCTTCAGCAAATCATTGACCAGGCGGATCATCCGCTCAGTCTCCGTCTGCGTCACGTTCAAGAAATTCGGAGCCAGGTTCGGGTCTTCCCATGCGCCGTCAGCCAGCGCCTCGAGGTAGCTTCTCATCGTCGTTAGCGGCGTGCGCAGTTCATGCGAAACGTTCGCAACGAATTCACGCCGCTCGACATCGATTTTCTCCTGCTCGGTATTATCATGCAGCACAGCGATGACGCCATTGACGAAGCCGGTCTCTTTCTGGATGACCGAGAAATTCGTACGCAGCAGCGTAGGTTCATCGTATTTGCTAAAATCGAGTGTGATTGCTTCTTTCAAGTGAATCAAGTCCTCGAACGTATACTCCATATCCAATTTAAGGACCGAAGTGATCGGGCGGTTGATAACCGTTTCACGTGAAACATTAAGCAAGTGCAGAGCCGGGTCGTTGATAAGAATGACACGGCCACGCCTATCGGTCGATAACACGCCGTCTGTCATATTCGACAGCACCGACGCCAGTTTGCGCCGCTCGCTTTCAGTGGACTGCTGGGATTCCTGCAACCGGTTTGTCAGGTTATTGAACGATTTCGCCAATTGGCCGATTTCATCGTCCCCATAGACACGCACTTTGCGCGAGAAATTCCCTTTGGCCATTGCCTGCGCCTGCCTCCGCATATCCGAAATCGGTCTGGAAATCGTCTGGGCGACAAGGACGCCGAGAATTGCGGTAACAGCCAACGCGATGGCTGTGCCTCCTGCAAGTATCGAGTTGATGTCGTCCATCTGGTTATAGACATTTTCAATATCCGCTTCCATATACAAAGTACCGAGCACTTCGCCGCCTTCAGCTATGATCGGCAAGGTTCGGACCCAAATGCGTTCAGCTTGGCCATTGACGTAATTCCGTTCATAAGCCGCTTCTCCGACAATCGATTGCATAACTATGTCGCTCGTCGAACGTTGGCCGACAAGCGACTGATTTTCCACAGCAGAAGACGCCAAAATCCGATAGCGTGAATCAATTACGCGGATTTCGTCAATATCGTCCGATTTAAAGCCGTTAAGAACTGACCGCAAGCTTTGCTCAGCGGTCAAGTCCTCATCCGTCCGCTCTTTGATCAATTCCTCCCGCACACTGAACTCTACAATGTTCATGCGGTCTTCAATCGAGCTTTTAAAATTATCGATCAGCGTTTCTTCAAGCTGCTGGGCAAAGTAAAGGCCGATGATCTGCATCGCCAATAAAATCAGCAGGATATAAATAAGCACAAACTTAACGTGGATCGATTTGAAAAAACTTACTTTTTGCATTCAACCTACTCCTGTTCAGGATTCCGCAAGTAATAGCCTACTCCTCTGCGGGTTACGATCCAGGCCGGGTGGCTCGGATTGTCTTCGATTTTTTCACGCAGGCGGCGGATGGTCACGTCCACTGTACGGACGTCCCCGAAATAATCATATCCCCATACCGTCTGCAGCAAATGTTCACGCGTCATCACTTGGCCGATATGCTTGCCAAGGTAATGCAGCAATTCAAATTCACGGTGTGTCAATTCGATGGTCTCATCGCGCTTCTGAACCAAATAAGCGTCCGGCTGAATCGTCAGCACGCCCACTTCGATATCATTCGAATTGGGGCCGCCTTCTTCAAGCGGCACGACGTTCTGGCGGCGCAAGTTCGCTTTTACCCGCGCAATCAATTCGCGCGTCGAGAACGGTTTCGTGACATAATCGTCCGCTCCCAGCTCAAGACCCAAAACTTTATCGATCTCTGAGTCTTTGGCAGTCAACATAATGATTGGGAAATCGAATTTCTTGCGGATTTCCCGGCACACTTCCATGCCGTCACGATTCGGCAGCATGATATCCAAAAGCATCAAATCCGGCTGAAGTTCTTCCGCCAGTTTGACCGCTTCATCGCCGTCATAAGCACAAACTACGTTGAAGCCTTCTTTTTTCAAATTAAATTGCAAAATATCTGCAATCGGCTTTTCATCGTCTACAACCAAAATCGTCTTATTCATCATGTTCTCCCCTTCGTATTCCAGCTTTTGTATATGGAATTCCCGCCACTGTGCATTCTTTTCTACCTTTACTTTATCACTATTTTGAAGGTTTCGCACTTCTCATTCCCCGCTGGTTATTTCCCGGGAAATAATTAACAATAGGTTTCCCTTTTCATTGCGCTCTAGGCGGACGCTTTCCGCGGGGCGAGCGCCGAGCCGCTTCGTCGCTTCGCTCCTGCAGGGTCTCGGCTGTCTCGCTAATCCCGCAGGAGTCGCCGCCTGCCGCTCCATTCAAAGAGAACTCTTAATAGTTAACCAGTTCTTTGATCAAAGAGCTTCGAGATAGAGATTGCTGTAGTTTCTTGGTGAGCCTGTCTAGTTTTTGAGAGAAAGTTCTTCCGTTATCAGGCACTAGCTTGAAGTTAACCCGCACTCGCTGAGATTCAACAGGCGTTGTCTGGATTTTATTCGGCATTAGCCAAAAAGCGTCTCCTATCTTCCAAGTTCAAGTGCGTGGATATGAAAAGCCGTTCGCTTGTGCAAACGGCTCCTTGAATTGAAAGGCCGCATTTCGCCAGTGGCGAAATGCCATCAGCTATCACTGGGTTTCAAAAGAAGGTTCTTCAGTTAACAAGCGTTATTTCTTCGTTAACAGGCGTTATATTGAATTTAACATGCACTGGCAGAGAATCAACAGGCGTTGCCTGGATTTTAACCGGCACTAGCTAAAAATCATCCTCCACATTCCATATTCAAAAGCCCAATATGAAAAGCCGTTCGCCTCTGCGAACGGCTCCTTAAACCGAAAGAGCTGAAACGATGCCGTTTCAGCTCTTTCATCTAAACCTTAGTATTTAGCGCCACACGCTTGTGACGATGTTTGTTTGGGTACGGTCAGGTCCAACTGAGAAGATGGAAATCTGGACGCCTGTCAATTGCGCGATGCGCTCAAGATAATGGCGTGCGTTGTCAGGAAGTTCATCTAATGATTTACAGCCTGTTACATCTTCAGACCAGCCCGGAAGCTCTTCGTATACCGGTTCGCATTCAGCGAGCATACGCAAGTTTGCTGGGTATTCTGTGATCAGCTCTCCATTGTGGCGGTAAGCTGTACAGATTTTCACCGTATCAAGGCCGCTCAAGACGTCGATCGAGTTGACTGTCAGGTCTGTCAATCCGCTGACACGGCGCGCGTGGCGGACGACGACACTGTCGAACCAGCCGATGCGGCGCGGGCGCCCTGTTGTCGTGCCGTATTCTTTTCCGACTTCGCGGATTGTGTTGCCGACTTCATCAAACAATTCGGTCGGGAACGGTCCGTCGCCTACGCGGGATGTATACGCTTTGCAGACGCCGATGACGTGCTGGATCGTAGTCGGCCCAACGCCGGCTCCGATGGTCACACCGCCCGCTACCGGGTTCGAAGATGTGACGTATGGGTATGTACCCTGATCGATATCAAGCATGACCCCTTGCGCGCCTTCAAACAAAACGCGACGGCCATCGTCGATTGCATCGTTAAGCACCTTTGACGTATCTGTTACATATTTCGCAATTTCTTGTCCATACGCAAAATACTCTTCCATGATTTCTTCTACAGTAAATCCTTCTGTTTCATAGAACTTCTCGAACAGACGGTTTTTCTCGGTTAAGTTCATGCGCAGTTTTTCCTCGAACACAACATGGTCCAACAGATCCGCCATGCGAATGCCGACACGCGCTGCTTTGTCCATATAAGCAGGGCCGATGCCTTTGCCCGTTGTTCCAATTTTATTTGCTCCGCGTCGTTCTTCTTCCACTTCGTCCTGCTTAATATGGTATGGCAATAAGACGTGTGCGCGGTTGGAAATGCGCAGGTTCTCAGTTGTCACACCACGCTCATGAAGACCTTTTAATTCTTTTACAAGCGCTTTCGGATCCACGACCATGCCGTTGCCGATCACGGAAATCTTGTCTTTATAGAAAATCCCCGATGGAATCAAATGCAATTTATACGTTTCTCCACCGAAAATGATGGTATGCCCTGCGTTGTTGCCGCCTTGGTAACGCGCAATCACTTCTGCGTGTTCAGATAGAAAATCAGTGATTTTCCCTTTTCCTTCGTCTCCCCATTGCGTTCCTACTACTACGACTGATGTCATCGTCCGCACCTCCGTTAGGCTTATGCCCTTGTCTCAAACAGTCTTCATTGTATCAACGAAATCGCCCTTAGTCAATAATAAACAGAAGAAAACACGAACATATAAATGTGTCTCCACATTAAATGTTCGTGTTTAAAAGTCTCCGCCGGATTCGTGCTGGCTCCAGTCGATGGTGACGAATTTATTGTATTCTTTGACGAATGCCAGTTTTACCGTCCCGGTCGGACCGTTACGCTGTTTGGCGATGATGATTTCAATCATGTTCTGGTCTTCGGTTTCCTTGTCGTAATAATCTTCCCGGTACAGGAAGGAAACGATATCGGCATCCTGCTCGATCGATCCGGATTCTCGCAAATCCGACATCATCGGCCGCTTGTCCTGGCGCTGTTCCACTCCACGGGATAGCTGCGACAAGGCGATGACCGGCACTTCAAGTTCACGCGCCAGCCCTTTCAATGAACGGGAAATATCCGATACTTCCTGTTGGCGGTTTTCGCCCGAGCGTCCAGGGCCTTGGATCAGCTGCAGGTAATCGATCATGATCATGCCAAGACCATACTCCTGTTTCAGGCGGCGACATTTGGCACGGATGTCGTTGACCCGGATGCCCGGCGTGTCATCGATGAAGATGCCGGCATTCGACAAACTGCCCATTGCCATCGTCAGCTTGCGCCAGTCTTCCGTCTGCAAAGCGCCTGTACGCAGCACCTGTGCATCGATATTGCCTTCTGCACAAAGCATACGCATGACGAGCTGTTCGGCGCCCATCTCCAGACTAAATATGGCAACGTTCTCATCGGTTTTTGTCGCGACGTTCTGCGCAACATTCAGCGCGAATGCCGTCTTACCGACAGATGGCCGTGCAGCCACGATGATCAAGTCATTGCGCTGGAAACCAGCGGTGATCTTGTCGAGGTCACGGAATCCGGTAGGGACTCCTGTGACATCGCCTTTACGGGTATGCAGCAATTCAATATTGTCATAGGTCTTAACAAGAACGTCCTTGATGTGGGTAAAGTCGCCAGCATTTTTTCGGCTCGATACTTCCATCATCTTTTTTTCCGCTTCCGCGAGGAGCTCCTCTACTTCATCTTCACGCGTAAAGCCGTCTTCAACGATCGTTGTCGCTACACGGATCAGGCGCCGGAGCAGCGCTTTCTCTTCGACGATGCGTGCATAATGCACGACATTCGCCGCGGTAGGGACGGCATTGGCGATTTCCGCCAAATACGACAGGCCGCCGACATCTTCCAGCTCTTTTTTAGCCGACAGTTCTTCTGTCACTGTCACTACGTCAATCGCTTTGCCGTGGTCGGACAAGTTAATCATGGTGTCGAAAATTTTCTGGTGGGCGATGCGATAGAAATCCTCAGGATTCACAATCTCCGCAACCGTAATCAACGCCTGCGGTTCCAGGAAAATGGCACCGATGACCGATTGCTCGGCTTCGTGGTTATGCGGCGGGACGCGATCTATTGTTTCATTCATCGAGTTCATCCTCTTACGCTTCTTCTGTTACATGGACTCGGAGCGTGGCGACAACATCTGGGTGGACTTTAACCGGCACGTCCGTATAACCGAGCGCGCGGATGGCATCGTCCAATTCCATTTTGCGTTTGTCCAATTTGATGCCGTGTGCTTTTTCAAGTTCCTTAGCTACTTGTTTTGTCGTTATCGAACCGAATATACGGCCGCCTTCGCCTGATTTTGCCGTCAATTCGATGGTCAGGCCTTCCAATGTCACTTTCAGGTTTTGCGCTTCTTCCAATTCAGCCGCAGCTTCTTTTTGCTCTTTTTTCTTCTGGCCGTCCAACTTGCTGACTGCCGCTGTATTCGCTTCAATGGCGAAATTATTTTTCAACAGGAAGTTATGCGCGTAGCCGTCCGCCACGTTTTTGACTTCCCCTTTTTTGCCTTTGCCTTTAACGTCTTTTAAAAATATCACTTTCATTCTGTTTGGCCTCCTTCATATTGTTCCATTATAGCTTGTTTCAATTGGGCGATTGCTTCTTCAACCGTCGCATCCGGCATTTGGGTGGCGGCATTGGTCAGATGGCCGCCGCCGCCCATATTTTCCATGATAATCTGGACATTGACTTCACCCAGCGAGCGGGCCGAAATGCCGATTCCGCCTTCTGAACGTTCTGCTACGACGAACGACGCATTTACATCTTTCATCGTCAACAGGATATCCGCGGTTTGGGCGATCAGCACCGGACTGTAGATTTTGCCCGTTTCGCCTCTGGCAATCGCTATGCCATCCGCTACGAATTCGACCGTTTCGACGATTTTCGCTCGTTCCATATACGTTTCCAGATCTTCCTTCAGCAAACGTTGGACCAGTATGGTATCCGCTCCGCTCGAGCGCAAGTAAGATGCCGCTTCAAAAGTACGCGATCCGGTCCGCAGCGTAAAGCTTTTGGTATCGACAATGATGCCGGCGAGCATCGCCGTGGCCTCAAGCATCGATAATTTCTCGTGCTTCGGCTGGTACTCAAGCAATTCGGTCACCAGCTCCGCTGTAGACGATGCGTAAGGTTCCATATAGACGAGCAGCGTATTGGTAATGAATTCTTCGCCTCTTCGGTGGTGGTCGATGAGCACGACGCGCTCCATTCGCTGGAGCAGCCGCTCATCAATGACCATCGATGGTTTATGCGTATCGACGACGACAAGCAAGGAGTTGTCTGTCATATCCGCCAGCGCTTCTTCCGGCGTGATAAACCGCTCGAACAACTCATCGTCCCCTTCGATTTCTTCCATCAAGCGCATGACGCTGCGGTCGTATTCATTGAAGTCAAGGACGATGCGCCCTTTGACTTTATTCATCGCAGCCATTTTGGCAACGCCGACAGCCGCGCCGATCGCATCCATATCGGGCATTTTGTGGCCCATGACAAAGACTTGATCGCTTTCTTGGATAAGATCGCGCAGCGCATGCGAAATGACGCGTGCGCGCACTCGGGTGCGTTTTTCGACAGGATTGGTCTTGCCCCCATAAAATTTCACTTTTCCGCTTGGGTGCTTGATGGCTACTTGGTCGCCGCCGCGGCCGAGGACCAAATCCAGGCCGGACTGCGCCATGCCGCCAAGCTCGACAAGCGATGCCGAACCTGCGCCGACCCCGATGCTCAGCGTCAATGCGAGATTGTCTTTCGACGTCACTTCGCGCAGATCGTCGAGAATTGCAAATTTCGTTTGCTCGAGGTCTTTCAGAATCGATTCATTGAATACGGCAAGGAAGCGGTCTGACGAAATCCGTTTGACGAAAATGCCATGGTTCGCTCCCCATTCGTTGATCAACGAAGTCACTAGGCTATTCACATTGCTTCGCGTCTGATCGTCCATGCCCTGCGCCAATTCATCGTAATTATCGATGAACAGGATGCCGAGTACGGTACGGTCCGCGTAATACAACGTCTCGATTTCCACTTGTTCGGTAATGTCGAACAAATAGAACAAACGGTCCTCCGCCCGGTAATAAACCCGGTATTTGCGGTTGCCTAGCGTGACGGTCATGTCTTTTATTTCGTCCGATTTCACCAATGTATGAAATTCATCGGATAAGCTGTAAAGCGATTCGCCTATCAGCGTATCGTATTCCAATGTCGAAGTCATATACGGGTTCGCCCATTCAATGTCAAAATTCTCATTGACGAGGAGAATCCCGATCGGCATCTCGAGCAGTGCTTCTTCTCCGACCTTTTTCATCCGGAACGATAAGGTCTCTATGTGTTTTTCAGTTTCTTCATATACCCGTTTTTCTGTCACCCAGGCGGCTGTGAAAGCCAAACCGAACAATAACGTGAAAATGCCGGCGACCCATTCGGACCAAAGGGTGATCAAAACGATTGCGGCTGCTCCTAAAAGGAGCAGCGCCAAGAGCGGATACCGAAGTTTTCTTTGCCTAAAAAAAGCCGACATTCGTTTCAGCTCCTCATTTTCCTTTAAACTCGTGTGCTCGTTTCACCCAGCCCCTGACATCGAATCCAAGGTCGACAATCCCGACGATGCTCGTAAACGACAGCAGCGGGAAAGCCAGAATGCTCACGAGGACCGTCACCCATTTCGGCCATCCTTCTTGATGGATGTAAAAATGGTAGAACGAAACGCCCTGCAGGAACATCAGAAATTGCAGCACGATAGATGCATTGATGAATATCATATAGGGCATGGTCCCCGGCTGAAAATCTGTCAGCAGCGGGACGAGCAAAACGATTAAATAATACCATAATACACTTTTCGGCAATTTCATATCCCGAAAAGGTGGAAATTTCGGAACGTCCGTGCCCAGCCGTTTCAAAATCGGCAGGAGGATCAATAATAAAACCCATACCGTCATAAACACAGACAGCACAAGCAGCGCTGGCAATAAAGTCTCGAACGAGAACATTATTTGACTGATAAACTCATCGTAATCTTCGGTCGGCGCCCCGAATCTTTCCATCAAAGCGCTCGTCTGCTTATACGAAGCTTCCATCGCTGTCATCATTTCTTCGATGACATTGATGCCCAACAGCCAGATAGATGCCAAGTACTGCAGCATCAACGACAGCAGAAGGACTATCCCTGAGCCCATGAACATGAAAAGCTTACTTTTGCCGTAATAAATCGACAAGCCGATCATGATGCCCAACGGCACATGAATCAGCGCCAGCGGCAAGGACAACAGCCCGCCGATGATGAACGCCAAAAACAGGCACACCGTACCGAAAAGCGCGGAAGCCTTCCAATCATATTTCGCGCTATACCAGGCAACTGGAAGCGCCAAAAAGAGCGTCGTTACTGCATTTAAAAGAGGCACATAAACCGAGACAGCCAAAAGCACTGTAAACACTGCGGCCATCATGGCGCCATTTGTGAGTTTTCTTGTTTGTTGATTTTGCATCCGTGTGAGTGTCCCCTTCTTTCGGGTTTATTTCATCCTTGTAATTGTATCATGATTAGGGAACCTGAACAAAATAACGGAACGTCCGCTGTCGGGCACAGCCACTTACAGACTCACGAAAACAAAAGCCGATATTCCGCAAAACAGCTCCGAAGGCATAGACTCAAGAATTGGGGCAATGCCTTTGCGACGAAGCAGCGAAGCGATGCAACGAACTTCAATGTCTCGAAGCTAGCGCAGCGATGCAGAGACAGGAGCACAATGTTTTCCGCGGGGCTCGCGCCGAACTAACTCGGGCTCTGGCCTGAGTGGATTTCGACACTTCGCTTAGCCCGCTGGAAAGACATTGGCCGAAGGGAGTTCGGCTGATGTCTTTGCGACGAAGCGCATAGCGCTGCAGGAGCAGTACGGTCTTCTACGCTGTTTTGCTCCATATCTGGATAATCGAAAGAAGTGGAAGAAAGTGTATCTTTTATGTCTATATATAGAAATAGTACTCTATGTTGATGGCATTTCGCCAATGGCGAAATGCGCCCTTTCAATTAAAGGAGCCGTTCGCAGAGGCGAACGGCTTTTCATATTGGGCTCTTGAACTTGAATCAGAGCGATGCTTTTTGCTAGTGCCTGTTAAAATCCAAGCAATGCGTGTTAAAAGCCTGCTAAAACAAGTTGATTCTTGGCCGGTGCATGTTAAATTCAACATAACGCCTGTTAACGGAAAAGCCTTCTCTCAGAAACAGATGAAAATATTGAAATGCCACAGCATTGATTATCTTGAAGCTCTTTGATCAAAGAACTGATTTGCTATTAAGCACTACCCTTTGAATGGAGCGAAAGGCGCTCGACTCCTGCGGAAACAGCGCGAGCCGAAGACCCTGGACTGAGCGCAGCGAGGGAAGCGGCTGAGGCCGTGCCCGCGGAAAGCGAGCGCCTGTCCCTGCATCGCTTCGCTAGCTTCGGGACATGAAAGGGCGTTGAAGCGCAATGAAAAGGCTTCTCAAAATTTTTTGAAAAATAAAAAAAAGACCGGTTTCCCGGTCTTTTCGAAAATTATCTTTCTTCAGCTACGAATGGTAGAAGTGCCATGATACGTGAGCGTTTGATAGCGATTGTCAACTTACGTTGCCATTTAGCGCTAGTGCCTGTAACACGACGTGGCAAGATTTTTCCTCTTTCAGAAATAAATTTCTTCAATAGGTCAGTATCTTTATAATCAATGTGCGTGATGTTGTTTGACGTAAAATAACAAACCTTTTTACGCTTTTTGCCTCCGCGACGAATTGCCATATCGAATTACCTCCTTTTTGTTGGATTTTAGCCGCTAGTTCCAGCGTTCATTAGAATGGCAGATCGTCGTCCGATACTTCGATCGGGCCGCTGCCGCTTGAGAACGGATCCTGGTCTACGCGTGTATAGTTTTGTTGGCTTGGGCTTTGCTGACTTGGGCTCGGCGATTGGTTCTGTTGATAGGACGGCTGTTGTCCTTGTGAACGGTCTGCACCAGCTCCAGAACTTTTCGGTTCCAGGAATTGGACGCTGTCTGCAACGACTTCCGTCGTATAGACGCGCTTTCCGTCCTGCCCCTCGTAGCTTCCAGTTTGAATGCGGCCTTCTACGCCAGCCAGGCTTCCTTTTTTGAGGAAGTTCGCTGTGTTTTCAGCTTGTTTGCGCCAAACAGTACAATTGATAAAATCAGTTTCCTTCTCACCTTGCGCATTGGAGAATGTCCGGTTTACAGCAAGTGTAAAACGGGCAACTGCCGCACCGCTCGGAGTGTAGCGAAGGTCTGGATCTTTTGTCAGTCTTCCGACTAAAACAACTCGGTTAATCATCAGAATTCAACCTCATTTTAAGTCAATATTTTAAGGCTGCCGTCTTTTGCTTACGCGTCTTTGCGTACAGCAATATGACGGATAATGTCTTCGTTAATGTTCGCAAGACGTGTGTATTCGTTGATAGCTTCAGAACCAGCGTTCAATTTTACGATCTGGTAGAAACCTTCACGCAAATCGTTGATTTCATAAGCTAAACGACGTTTACCCCACTCTTTCGACTCGATGATTTCAGCGCCGTTTGAAATTAGCATATTGTTAAAACGCTCAACTAGAGCTTTTTTAGCTTCCTCTTCAATTGCAGGCTGAATGATATACATTAATTCATATTCTCTCATCGTGTTGTCACCTCCTTATGGACTTGGGCCCTGCTGATTCCAGCGGGCAAGGAGCAAGCAATACATATTATTACTCACATCAATGTATTGTATCACGTTTGGATAGCTGCCGCAAGCATGTTTTTCACTACCGCTTGCGCTATAATTTAGGCAAATACCCAAAGGAAGTGAAGTTGTGGAACCGGTTCGCATCATTGAATTGGATATTAGGGAAATCGCACCAAAAGCGCTGTGGGCGAATGCCCTGCTTGTGGTAATCTTTGCCGCCGCCTACCATTTCTTCGCGGAGCCGCTGTCGTTCAACTTCTCTTGGTGGGCGATTTTGTTCTTTACGGCCGGTTACGTGGTCCTGATCGTGCTCCATGAATTATTTCATTTGATCGGCTTCGTCGTATTCGGCAAAGCGCCGTTCTCATCGCTTAATTACGGCTTGGACCTGGATATGGGCATCGCGTACGCCACTACCAGCCACGCGATTCCGAACAAAGCCATGAAAAAAGCCCTTTTGCTGCCGTTCTGGGTAACAGCTGCCATTCCGGCGGCGCTTGGCTTTTGGATGGACAGCCAGACCCTCGTGCTGTTGGCCGCTATGCTCGCCGCCGGTGCATACGGCGATTTCCACATGTACCGGGCGCTGCTGCGCGAGCCCGATGACAGTTGGATCCTTGACGACCCCAAGCTGCCGCGCCTGCGCGTTTATGCCGATAACCCAAATGAAAAAAGCACCGGAGAATAAATCCTCCCGGTGCTTTTCCCATTCACGCTTGTTCTTGTGTTACCCGGACATCCCAGACGCCCGTTTCTACTTTTTCTTTCAACGGCAATTTTGCGTTCGCCACATACACAATGGTTTTCATAACTTCACCGTTTGCGAAAACTTCGGTCGTCTGTTTATCGAAGAGGTCTGTTTCTGCTTGATTAGTATGCCACCCTTCAAGATCGTCTATGGCCGGCCATAATTCTTCGGGAATGTCATAAACCTGCCCTTGGATTTCCCCTTGTGCACTTTTGACCATTGCCGGATAACCCATCCCTGTATCATATAACGTTCCATTTGCCATGGCATGTTCTGCGACTAGAGCGGCTTCCCCTAAATAAAAATGGTATTTCCCGCCCTTTTTCAATGTTCCATATACGAACAAAAGCATTTCTGATCCTCCTAATTTAAAAAGACCGAGCGCTTAGGCATCCGGTCCCCTTCATATTGTTCCATGGCGTGTTGCATTGTTTTGTAGTCTTGAAGTTGTAATTGCCGTTCGCGGCCTTTTCTAAACATCGGCCCCCGAAAAAACGTTTCAGCGTTCAAGCCGCTTGGCTTAAACGTTAAAACGGAAAAGCATGACGTCGCCGTCTTTAACAATATATTCTTTGCCTTCTTGGCGCACTTTGCCGGCTTCTTTTGCAGCCGCCATCGAACCCGCTTCAACAAGGTCGTCATAAGCCACCGTCTCGGCGCGGATAAAGCCACGTTCGAAATCGGAGTGGATGACGCCGGCACATTGAGGTGCTTTCATGCCTTTTTTAAAGGTCCATGCACGCACTTCCTGTACACCTGCCGTAAAGTAAGTGGCAAGGCCGAGCAAGTTGTAAGATGCTTTGACCAATTGATCCAGACCGGATTCTTTGATGCCCAGTTCTTCAAGGAACATCTCTTTCTCCTCGTCGTCCAGTTCAGCCATTTCTTCCTCGATTTTCGCACAGACGACGATAACTTCCGCATTCTGTCCAGCCGCATAATCGCGCACTTGCTGCACATATTCGTTGTTGTCCGCTTCCGCGATTTCATCTTCCGCCACATTCGCTACATAAAGCATCGGTTTAAGCGTCAACAAGTTCAGGTTTTTCGCGATATGCAGCTCGTCTTCCGTAAAGTCGATCGAACGGGCCATTTGGCCATCTTCGAATGCTTCGCGCAACTTCATTAGAACAGGCTCTTCAGCGATTGCATCCTTGTCTCTTTGCTTCACAAGTTTAGCAGCGCGCACAATGCGTTTTTCGATGCTTTCCATGTCAGCAAGGATCAATTCCAAGTTGATGACTTCGATATCGGAAATCGGATCCACTTTACCGGATACGTGCGTTACATTGTCGTCAGCGAAACAGCGTACGACCTGGCAGATTGCATCCACTTCACGAATATGCGAAAGGAATTTATTTCCAAGACCTTCACCTTTGCTGGCGCCTTTTACGATGCCTGCGATATCGGTGAATTCAAAAGCTGTGGGAACCGTTTTCTTCGGCTCGACTAATTCCGTCAATTTGTCTAAGCGTTCGTCTGGAACTTCCACAATCCCGACGTTTGGATCTATCGTACAAAATGGGTAATTGGCTGCTTCAGCCCCCGCCTTTGTAATAGCGTTGAATAATGTGGATTTCCCCACGTTTGGTAATCCTACAATCCCTGCAGTCAATGCCATAGGATTCACGACCTCTCTTCTTTTAGAAACGAATTATTTTTTTTACAACCACTCTATTATAGGAATGAAAACAGAATCTGTCCATTTTCCTAAACTTATACAAATATACTATTTAAATATAATTCTTATCCATCATCAATCTTGCTCGGCCTTGGCCAGCACCCGTTTCATCTTTTTATTGAATTCGACGCGCGGAATCATGACGCTGTGTTGGCAGCCTTCGCATTTGATGCGGATGTCAGCACCCATACGGATGATTTTCCAGGCATTCGCCCCGCATGGATGGCCTTTTTTCATTTCCACGATGTCGTTCAAACCGAATTCCTTCATCTCCATGACTTTGCCTCCTTCTTACTTTTTGGCAACCACCGACGGATTGGTATCTTCAGGCGACCGCTGCACCATAACCATCCGCGGATATGGAATTTCCACACCTTGTGTGTCGAGAAATTCTTTCAAGTCGCGGCGCAGTCCACGTGATACTGCGAAATGCTGCATCGGCAGCGTTTCCGCAATGATGCGCATGACAACTTCCGTCGTCGTCAAGTTCTGAACGCCCAGCAATTCAGGCGGTTTGATGATTTGCTCGTATTTTTCCTCTATACCTTCGAGGAATTCCTGAATTAGCTGTTCGACTTTCGCCATATCTGATTCGTATGAAATGTTGATGTCGACCACCGCAATGGAATTATGGATCGAAAAATTCACCACATCCGTTACATTGCCATTCGGGAAGATGAACAATTCCCCTGTAAAGCCTTTGACTTTCGTCGTCCGGAGCCCGATTTCCTCGACCGTCCCTTCCGCTTGGCCGATGCGGACATAGTCGCCAACCGAGAACTGGTCTTCAAAAATGATGAAAAATCCGGTGATGATGTCACGCACTAAGTTCTGCGCGCCAAAACCGATGGCCAACCCGAGCACCCCAGCCCCGGCGATCAAACCGGTTATATCAATCGTAAATGCCGAAAGCACGGCAATGATGGCCATAAAATACACCACATACGCAATGACGTTCTCCAACAATTTGGACATCGTCTGCTGGCGCCGCTCATTATATTTCAACGGTCCTTTTATGCGCACCGAAAATGTTTTCCGGATCAGCACCTTGGCCACCCTCACGACTATCGCCGCCAGGATGACGATCAAAACAACTTTCAACCCGACAAAACCGATGCCGAGCCACATTTCTTCATCCAATAACAGGTTTTTCACTTTTTCGGTACCTGATGCTACATCAGCAATTGCTTGTGCACTCATTATTACACCATCCTAACTTACAATTAACCCAAATTCAGTTTAAACATGACCGTGACGATGATAGCAACAACCAATACTCCTGGCAATAAATTGGCGACGCGCATTTTGGTGACGCCCATTAAATTCAAACCGATGGCGACAATCATGACGCCGCCGGTCGCCGACATTTCCGTGATGAACATATCCAGCGCAGCTTCTGGAATTAGCAAGCTGATTTGTGTAGCGAATAGCGCAATTAGCCCCTGGTAAACGAACACCGGTATAGCAGCGAGCAATACCCCGATGCCAAGCGTCGATGCCAGGATGATTGATGTGAATCCATCAATCAACCCTTTCGAGATCAGTACGCCGTGTTCGTTCGCCAAGCCGCTTTCAAGTGCGCCGATAATGCCCATAGCGCCAATGACGAAAATCAACGTTGCCGTTACAAACCCTTGCGCGATGCTGCCTTTGCTTTCTTTTGCGCCCATCTTGACTTCGATCCAATGGCCGAAACTGTTCAACTTCTTATCTAAGTCGATCCATTCACCAATCACCGCTCCGAATACGAGGCTGATGATGACCACCACAAAATTCTGGCTTTGGATCCCCATCTGTAAGCCCAGCACGACAACCGCAAGGCCGATGACATATAATACTGTTTCCTTCATCTTTTCAGGAATATTGCGAAGTGCCCGCCCGATTAGCGTACCGACAACGATGAGCACGGCATTAATCAATGTCCCTAAGAGAACCATCTGTTCATTTCCCCTTCCGCCTGCGCTTCCCTGTTCTTTGCATAGCAGAGCCTATTCCCTTTTGAGGAATAGGCGCGTCTTAGTTTAGGAGTTCAAGGATGCGTTCCAGGTCTTCTTCAGAGAAAAATTCGATTTCGATTTTCCCTTTATTTTTTGTTTTTTTGATCTGGACATTCGTTCCGAAGCGGTCTCTCAGTTCAGATTGCTTTTCTTCTATGAAAAGATCTTTTTTCTTTTCGATTGTTTCACGTGGAACATCTTCGTTCAGACGCTGCACAAGATTTTCTAATTGGCGGACGTTCAAGCCTTCTTTCATTACTTTTTCCGCAGTTTCCGGAATCATCTTTTTCGAACGAAGCCCGAGAAGCGTACGGCCGTGGCCCATTGTCAGCTGCTTTTCAGAAATCATCTCACGGACTTTTTCAGGCAAAGCGAGCAGCCGCACGTGGTTTGCGATGTGCGGGCGGCTTTTCCCAAGGCGGAAGGCAAGCTGTTCTTGTGTCAGGCTCAGCGCTTCCATCAGCTTCTGGTATGCTTCCGCTTCTTCAATCGGCGTTAAATCTTCACGCTGAAGGTTTTCTAGAATAGCAAGCTCCATCATTTGTTGGTCGTTCAACTCTTTGATGATGGCCGGAACTTCTTCCAATTTCGCAAGTTTAGCCGCGCGAAAACGCCGCTCCCCCACTACCAATTCAAAGTTATTGCCTTTTTTTCGGACCACTACAGGCTGGAGGATGCCGTGCTCTTTGATCGACTCTGATAACTCTTGCAACGCCGTCTCATCGAACACTTTTCTCGGCTGGTAAGGGTTCGTGCGCAATTGGCTGATATTCAGCTGTGTAATATTTTCTGTCTCGCTTAATGATTCGCCCGGGAATAACGCGTTAATCCCTTTTCCTAATCCTTTAGCCATTACGAATCACTTCCCTTGCTAGATCTAAGTAGACTTCTGCGCCTCTGGATTTCGGATCATATATAATGATTGGTTCGCCGTGGCTTGGTGCTTCGCTCAATCGAATATTCCGCGGAATGATCGTCCGGTACACTTTATCTTGGAAATACTTTTTCACTTCTTCAATAACCTGCAGCCCTAAATTCGTACGGGCGTCGAGCATTGTCAATAAAACACCGTCAATTTCCAAATCATGATTTAAATGCTTCTGTACCAAGCGTACTGTGCTCAGCAGCTGGCTCAAACCTTCTAATGCATAATATTCGCATTGAACTGGAATCAAAATTGCATCGGAAGCCGTCAACGAGTTGATCGTCAGCAATCCCAATGACGGCGGACAGTCGATGATGATGTAATCGTATATTTCTTTGACTTCCTGCAACGCTGACTTCAGCCGAACTTCCCTCGACATCGTCGATACTAGTTCGATTTCCGCTCCTGCCAGCGAAATCGTGGCGGGTACGACATGGAGGTTTTCCACCTTTGTCTCCATAATCGTATCTTTCACATCCACGTCATCGATAAGAACTTCGTAAATACATTGGTCCACATCGCCTTTGTTGACACCTACTCCGCTGGTGGCGTTCCCTTGCGGATCAATATCTATTAAAAGGACCTTTTTGCCCAAATATGCAAGGCAGGCACTCAAATTCACTGAAGATGTCGTTTTTCCTACGCCGCCTTTTTGATTGGCGATCGCAATAATTCTTCCCACACTTGCACCAACTTTCTTTCATACTTCTCTCATTTTACTGCGCACGCGTAGTTAATACCATCTATAATACATAAAATAATGATATATCTTTCTCTATTGTAACAAATTCCAGAAGAAATTAAGGTTACATTCGCATTAAAAAAGCTCTTTCCGCCTCAGGAAAGAGCTTTTCGCTATTTTTTCTTCGGTATTTTCACTGTGATTTGGTAATATTCATCGTGCTCTTCTTCTTCCGTCGATACATCTATGCCGCTCTTTGATACCATTGTCAATGATTGTTTGATGGTGTTGACAGCAATGCGCACATCACGGCTGAAAGCTTTTCGCCTCGGCTTCGCCTTTTTCGGCTCTGTGGACAAGAACTTTTCCACTTTAAGCTCGAGCTGCTTAACATTCAAATTCTCTTCCAATGCTTCCTCGAAGAGTTTTTTCTGCATGTCAGCGTCTTTGACTTTCAGCAGAGCGCGCGCATGGCGTTCCATCAATTTACGGTCCAGCAATGCCTGCTGGATGGCCGCCGGCAATTTCAGCAGCCTTAGTTTATTGGCAACAGTCGATTGCCCTTTGCCAAGGCGCTGGGCAAGCGCTTCCTGTGTGATTCCATGGAGTTCCAGCAGATTTTGGTAAGCATTCGCCTCTTCAATCGACGTCAGCTCTTCACGCTGTAAATTTTCTATCAAAGCAATGGAAGCTGTTTCCTTATCACTCAAGTTCCGGACAATCGCCGGCACTTCTTCCCAGCCTAGTGAAGACATGGCACGGAAACGGCGCTCACCCGCTATGATTTCATAATGGTCACCCGTTTCTGTAGGGCGCACCACAATCGGCTGAATGACACCGTGCATATGGATGGTGCGGGCCAGCTCTTCAATTTTCGCTTCATCAAAAACGGTCCGGGGCTGAAATTTATTGGCGCTGATTTTGTCCCGTGGAATTTTGACAACTTCCTCGGTACTTTCTTTCGCCTCTTGGACTGCCGCTTGTTCATTCACTTGTTCTGTTGGTTCTTCCCTTTTATCGCTGCCTCCGAAGAACCGGGAGAAAGGACTTTTCATCCTCAAACACCACCTTTTAAAAAGCTCACTTGCATAGTATTTTCTATTCCGTGACTCGATACCTTTTTGTCAATGTTCCACGTGAAACAATAACTCTATTGGCTCTGTTGCTTAAGCAATGGGTGATTTGTTCGGTATTCCCGGTTTACGCGGATATTTCTTCGGCGTTGCTTTGAATTTGCGGAACACTTGGATATAGCGTTCACTTTCTTCCACCGGCAATTTAAACGAATATACGTTCTCTTTTTTGACACCTAGCTTTTCTAAAGCTTTTTTGGCGTCTTCCAATTCATCCGGCGCCGAAGATGCTTTCATCGCGGCGAATAATCCGCCGTTCTTTACAAGCGGCACGCATAATTCCGCCAGGACCGACAACCGCGCAACCGCTCTGGCAGTTACTAGATCGTATTTTTCACGATGCTCCGACTGGCCGAAATCTTCTGCACGCGCATGGACAAAGCGCACGCCGGACAAGTTCAGCTTGTCGCTTAAATGCGTCAGAAACTGAATCCGTTTATTCAAAGAATCGACAATTGTCACTTCGATGTGAGGGAAACAGATTTTCAGCGGAATGCTCGGAAATCCGGCGCCCGCCCCCACGTCACATAATTTCATCGGCTTTGTGAAGTCCAGGTAGAAAGCGGCCGTCACCGAGTCGTAGAAATGCTTCAAGTAAACAGAAGGCTGATCCGTAATCGCTGTCAGGTTCATCTTTTCATTCCACTCGACCAGTTCTTCAAAATATGTCCGAAATTGAGCTAATTGATCAGCAGTGAGCTCAATTCCCTTTTCACTGAGGGCGTCTTTGAATTGTTGTTCATTCATGCGCTTGTTCCTCCCTCTTCCGTTCTATTTTCTATGTAAAAATGGGCTGGCGCAGACCAGCCCACATTTTATCGTTATCACTTAACTGGGTATTTTCGCAATTCTTCCTTGTTCAATATACACCAAAAGAATCGAAATGTCAGCAGGGTTCACGCCGGAAATGCGCGAAGCCTGCGCAATAGAGAGCGGCCGAACTTCCGTTAGCTTGCCGCGGGCCTCAGTCGCAATCCCGGAAATTGCATGATAATCGATGTTTTCAGGGATTTTTTTGTTTTCCATTTTCTTTAGCTTATCCACTTGCTGCAACGATTTTTCGATGTAGCCTTCGTATTTGATGTGGATTTCGACCTGTTCTTTCACTTCCTCTTCCAGCTCCACTTCCGAGGCCGTCAGTTGGGAAATCATATCATAAGTCATTTCCGGGCGCTTCAACAAATCTGCTCCGCGGATGCCGTCTTTCAGCTCACTGCCGCCTGCATCCCGTATTACTTGCTGGGTGGTTTCGGTCGGCTTGATCATAATGGCTCTTAAACGCTTGATTTCTTCTTCAATCCGCTCTTTTTTCGCGATGAATTTTGTATAGCGTTCTGCTGATATCATACCGATTTTGAAACCGAGTTCCGTCAAGCGCATATCCGCATTGTCATGGCGCAACAATAAGCGGTATTCCGCGCGCGATGTCAATAAACGATACGGTTCGTTCGTGCCTTTCGTCACCAAGTCGTCAATCAGTACGCCGATATAAGCGTCCGAGCGGCTGAGGATGACTTCTTCTTTGCCCAGCACTTTCGCTGCCGCATTGATGCCTGCCATCAAGCCTTGCCCGGCGGCTTCCTCGTAGCCCGACGTGCCGTTGATCTGGCCTGCCGTGTACAGATTTTCAAGCTGTTTCGACTCGAGCGTCGGCCATAATTGCGTCGGTACGATCGAATCGTATTCAATTGCGTACCCAGCACGCATCATTTCGGCTTTCTCAAGCCCTGGGATGGATTCCAGCAGTTGACGCTGGACGTGCTCAGGCAAACTTGTCGAAAGCCCTTGTACGTAAACCTCACGCGTATTGCGGCCTTCCGGCTCCAGAAAAATCTGATGGCGCGGCTTATCGTTGAAACGCACGACTTTATCTTCGATAGACGGGCAATAGCGCGGCCCTGTCCCTTTAACCATCCCGGAATACATTGGCGACAGATGCAGATTGTCATCGATGATCTGATGGGTTTTTTCATTTGTATAAGTCAGCCAGCAAGGCATCTGGTCCATGATGAATTCCGTCGTTTCAAAGCTGAATGCACGCGGCACATCGTCTCCCGGCTGAATTTCCGTCTGGCTGTAGTCGATCGAATTGCTGTTTATGCGGGGCGGCGTGCCTGTTTTGAAACGCACGGTTTCAAAACCGAGCGCTTCCAGGTTTTCCGCAAGCTTGATCGACGGCTGCTGATTGTTCGGACCGCTTGAATAACGCAGATCCCCGATGATGATTTCACCGCGCAGGAAGGTCCCTGTCGTTATGACGACAGATTTGGCGCGGTAAATGCCGCCCACCTGCGTGATCAATCCTTGGACTTTGCCATCTTCAACGATCAATTCTTCTGCAATGCCCTGGTGGAGCGTCAAATTCGACGCTTCTTCCATCAAGCGCTTCATTTCCTGCTGGTAAAGCACTTTATCGGCTTGCGCACGCAAAGCGCGCACTGCTGGCCCTTTTGCCGTATTCAACATTCTCATTTGAATGTGTGTCTTATCTATAACGCGCCCCATGGCTCCGCCAAGTGCGTCAATTTCGCGTACTACGATGCCTTTTGCTGGCCCGCCGATTGACGGGTTGCAAGGCATGAATGCGATCATATCCAGATTCATCGTCAAAACGAGCGTTTTTGCGCCCATCCGCGCTGATGCAAGAGCAGCTTCCGCTCCTGCGTGGCCAGCGCCTACGACGATGACATCGAACGTGCCTGCTTCATATTGTGGCATGTTCGTTCATTCCCTTCGAGTTTTATTTCCCTAGACAGAACTGTGAGAACAATTGGTTCAATAATCCATCATCCGCGGTATCGCCGATGATTTCCCCAAGAATTTCCCACGTTCGCGTAACATCAATTTGGATCATGTCCACCGGCACGTCCATTTCAGCCGCCTCAATGGCTTCTGAGATGGTCCCTTGCGCTTGGTGAAGCAAGGAGATATGGCGTGCATTGGAGACGTACGTCATATCCCCCGATTCGAGTGATCCTTCAAAAAACAGCTCCGCAATGGCTTCTTCCAGCTGGTCGATGCCTTCTTCTTCTATTAAAGAAGTCGTGACCAGCAGTTTGTCGCCGGCGAGTTTTTGCACTTCATCCAAGTCGATTTTCTGCGGCAAATCAGTCTTGTTGATGACAACAATATAATCCATGTCTTTCACCGCTTCGAACAACAAGGCATCTTCCGGCGTCAGCGCCTCCGAGTAATTCAATACATAAAGGATGAGATCGGCTTCTTTCAGCACTTTCCGGGAACGTTCAACACCAATGCGTTCAACGATGTCTTCGGTTTCCCGGATCCCGGCAGTGTCCACCAAACGCAGCGGCACTCCGCGGACATTGACATATTCCTCTATTATATCACGGGTTGTCCCCGCTATTTCAGTGACAATCGCTTTGTTTTCCTGCACAAGGCTATTCAGCAGTGAAGATTTTCCGACATTCGGGCGGCCGACAATGACCGTAGAAAGCCCTTCTCTTAGAATTTTCCCTTGCGACGATGTCTGGAGCAGCTTATCGATTTCCGAACGCACCCATTGTGCTTTTTCAAGCATAATCGGGCGTGTCATCTCTTCCACGTCGTCGTATTCCGGATAATCGATATTCACTTCCATTTGTGCGATCGATTCCAGCAACGCCTGGCGCAAAGTGCCGATCAGTTTCGACAAGCGCCCCTCCATCTGATTGAGCGCCACATTCATTGCCCGATCCGTTTTGGCGCGGATCAAATCCATCACTGCTTCCGCCTGGGACAAATCGATGCGCCCATTGAGGAATGCACGCTTTGTGAACTCCCCTGGCTCCGCTAAGCGCGCGCCTGCACGCAATACAAGTGCCAACACACGATTAACTGAAACAATGCCGCCGTGGCAATTAATCTCGATGACATCTTCGCGGGTAAAGGTCTTTGGAGCCTTCATGAACGATACCATGACTTCTTCTACGATTTCCTCCGTCCACGGATCGTTGAGGTGGCCATAATGGATCGTATGAGTGGCTTGTGAAGCCAGTGTTCTTCCGCTCGGCGCCCGGAATATGCGATCCGCAATCACGATAGCTTCCGGCCCGCTCAATCGGACGATCGCTATGGCCCCTTCACCGCTTGGCGTGGATATCGCGGCTATTGTATCGAATTCCATGTTGTTGTATCCTCCTTAGTATCGAAAAAAAATAAATAAACAGCTTCTTAAAAAAGTGAAGCTCTGAAATGTAAAAACCTAAAATTATCCCCATAGATTTCTCTAGCCCGGGATCCACCATTGCTTCTTATAAGTTGTCCACATGTGGACAACCGATAATTGCCCGTGACTTTCTAACATATTACATTAGCATAAATGCCTTTAATCCGAAAGGCTGAGCGCTTCGTTTCCTGTTATTTTTAACTGCTCTTCCCTGCTTAAAGCGAAATAAAAAGAGCCGCCAGAATTTCTCGGCGGCTCTTTTGCTATTCATTATCTCAGAGGTTCAATGACCAGATAACGGTTCGGTTCTTTTCCTTCTGAATACGTGTCGATATCAAGCCGCCTTGACAGCGCCTGATGGATAACTTTCCGTTCATAAGAAGGCATCGGTTCAAACTGGACGCGGCCGCCTGTGCGGATCGCTTTATCAGCCATCCGGTCAGCCAGTTGCTCCAATGTTTCCTGGCGCCGCTCCCGGTAATTCTCAGCATCGAGCTCAACGATCATGAATTGGTCCGAATGCTTATTGGCAACAAGCTGTGCTAATTGCTGGAGGGAATTCAGCGTATTGCCGCGTTTTCCGATCAGCATCGCCACTTTTTCACTTTCCAGATAAAAACTGACTTGCTTGCCTTTGCGCTTATGAGTGATTTTTAGGTCTTCGATGTTCATGCCTCGTGAAATCGATTGGATGTAAGCTTTGGTTTCTTCAATCGCCCGTTCATTCAATTCTCCGGACGCTTCTTCGACCAATTCCTCCAAAATTTCTTCCGGCTCACTGGAAACAGCCGAAGCAGCTGGCTCTTCTTCCTCCATCGCTGGCGGATTTTCCGCAGGCGCCGGTTCGTTCACAGTGACTTGAACTTCAGCTTGCTTTGAGCCGAAGCCTAAAAATCCTTTTTTTTCGGTTTGAATTACATGAACCGTGACTTCTTCACGAGTTACTTGGAGTTTTTCCAATGCTGCAGATATCGCGTTTTCAACAGTAAGACCCGACTGCGTGATCTGTTTCACTTTTTAGCCCCTCCTGCTTTCGTTTTAACAGGCTGTTTCGATTGCTTCACTTGTTTTTTGCCTGCAGGTTGCTGCTTTTCAAGCTCAACAGCCGCTGTAGCAGCTTTCTTTTTCTTTTCCCACGGACGATAAATGACCAGGTTCTGAATAAGGGAAATAATATTCCCGATTACCCAGTACAATGTCAATGCAGATGGCAAGATGATACCGAATCCGATAATCATCAGCGGCATGAAATACATCATGATCTTCATCTGCGGATTGTCCATCGCCGGTCCCGTCAACAGAACGACATACTGCATCAAGCCGGCAATGATTGCCAAAATGATACTTGGTTCAGCGAGCGGGAAAATCAAGAACGAACCCAAATCGATTGTCGGTGTGCTGTTCATCCGGCTGATCGCGTGGTAGAAGCCGATCAACACTGGCATCTGGACCAGTACCGGCAAGCATCCAGCCATCGGATTGACGCCGCGTTCTGAAAACATCGCCATCATTTCCTGCTGGTATTTCTGTTGCGTTACCGCATCTTTCGACTTGTACTTTTCTTTAAGTTTCGCCAATTCCGGCTGAAGTTCCTGCATGCGCTTCGAACTGCGCGTCTGTTTGACCATCAGCGGCAATAATGCCACCCGGATGATAATCGTTACAGCAATGATTCCCAATCCGTACGTTCCAAGCAGATCCTTAAAATACGTTATCGCTGAAACGAGCGGCCAAACGATAAACTTGTTCCAAAATCCTTCGCTGTCGGCACTGATCGGCTGTTCAAACTCTGTACAACCGGCTAGCAGCAATGAAACCGCTATCAGTGAAATAAGCAGTACGATGCGTTTATTCAACCTTCTTCCCCCAAACTACTTTTCAGTTGCTTCTATAATAACATTCAATTTGCGGTGTTTTCTAGTTCTTTGGCAAAGCGCGCGCGATTTTCAGCACATGCTCCAAGCTCTTTTTGCTTTCGTGATAATCCAAATTGGCCGCCTGTTGCCGGGCGATGATGACATAATCGGCGTTCTGCATGAGCTCTGTGTGATTTTCAAGAAACGCCTGGCGAATAAAACGTTTGATGCGGTTCCGCGTAACTGCGTTCCCCACTTTTTTGCTGACGGACAATCCCAGACGAAATTCCGGCTGATCGCTTTTCAATACATATACGATAAACTGGCGATTCGCAAAAGATTTCCCTTTTTTGAAAATCCGCTGAAATTCTTTGTTCTTCTTGATCCGTTGGTGCTTATTCATTTTTTCACCTGCTTATTGTGGTTCATTTCTGCTGAAAAATCGGCAGAAAAGAAAAAAAAGACCACTGATGCGGTCAGTGGACTTAAGCTGATAGTACTTTTCTTCCTTTACGACGGCGTGCTGCGATAATTCTACGTCCGTTTTTTGTGCTCATACGTGCTCTGAAGCCGTGTACTTTGCTGTGTTTACGTTTATTTGGTTGGTATGTGCGTAATGTCATGGTGACACCTCCTGAATATAAGTTAACTATTTCTCAAAGACAGTCTTGACTATTATATAGGCGCTGTGCATCAAATGTCAATATCTTATTGAAAAAGATGCTAGTGTCCAATTCTTGCTTAAGGAAATGAAACAGTTTTACTCCCTCTCTCGAAACTTCAGGATTTTCTATTTAAAATCTTTTTAACGCCACTTCGGCCGCTTTGGGCAGAGCAAAGACGATTGTTACTGTCTCTGCATCGCTGCGCTAGCTTCGAGACATGAAAGACCGTTGCATCGCTGCGCTAGCTTCGAAACAAAGGAAATGGTCCAAATTCCATTTGGCCATTTCCTTGCCTAGCCCTTGACCGCGCCTTTGCTGGATAAACTCTATGAAAAATCGCAAGCTACAAAAATAAAGCTCTCATAATAGATACGGAGCAAAATTGCCGAGACGCCTGCGGGATAGCGAGACAGCCGAGCCCCAAGCGAATGGGGAAGCTTGGCGCTCGCAAGCGTCAAGCGAAGAGATTTTGCGGAGTATGAACAACTAAAACTAAAGGATGATTTTCTCCTTTAATAAAAATCTTTGAATATTGTGCAAGGAACAATCACAAAAGAAGTATTTCCCCCCTCCTCCTAATATAAAGTT
>DATISS010000133.1:0-10838 GCA_035468565.1 Planococcus sp. (in: firmicutes) | reverse complement strand
GCGCAAGCACTCAATGAAAAATAGTCCAGTGATGATGGCAGAGAGGCCACACCCGTTCCCATCCCGAACACGGAAGTTAAGCTCTTTTGCGCCGATGGTAGTTGGGGGTCTCCCCCTGTGAGAGTAGGACGTCGCTGGTCTATTTATATTTTTTGCCTTAATTATTCTAATGCCATGCTTCCATAGCTCAGCAGGTAGAGTGCTTCCATGGTAAGGAAGAGGTCACCGGTTCGAATCCGGTTGGGAGCTTATTTTTACAAAGAAGTTTCTGTAAAAAAATTAAGCAGAAAATGATCAAGGCCCCTTGGTCAAGCGGTTAAGACACCGCCCTTTCACGGCGGTAACACGGGTTCGAATCCCGTAGGGGTCACCATTATGGAGGATTAGCTCAGCTGGGAGAGCATCTGCCTTACAAGCAGAGGGTCGGCGGTTCGATCCCGTCATCCTCCACCATGTTTTTTATGTAAATAGCGGTGGGGTAGCGAAGTGGCTAAACGCGGCGGACTGTAAATCCGCTCCTTCGGGTTCGGCAGTTCGAATCTGCCCCCCACCACCAGTTTTATATCAGGCATTGGGGTATAGCCAAGCGGTAAGGCAACGGGTTTTGATCCCGTCATGCCCTGGTTCGAATCCAGGTACCCCAGCCATTTTTTATGAGCCATTAGCTCAGCTGGTAGAGCATCTGACTTTTAATCAGAGGGTCGAAGGTTCGAATCCTTCATGGCTCATCTTTAATTCCTTGCGCCTGTTCAGCGCGGGGCCTTAGCTCAGCTGGGAGAGCGCGTCGCTGGCAGTGACGAGGTCAGGGGTTCGAGCCCCCTAGGCTCCATTGTTCCATGTGTATTTGTACTATCCATGTGTAAAAAGACCGCATCCATTAAATTGGATGCGGTCTTTTTTTAGTTTTCGATGTATTTCGATTGCGGCCGGAAAATGACATTGTCGCTTTGCTGCTCGAGAACATGGGCGGTCCATCCGACGATGCGGGCAATGCTGAAGGCAGGGATGAACAATTCTGGCGGCATGTCGATCGAACGCATGATGGCGGCTGCCTAGAATTCGACATTCGTGTGCAGCGCGCGCCCGGGTTTATGGAGGTTTAACAACCGGATGATTTCGGTTTCGTCGTCCGTCGCCAGATCCAGCCAATCGTCCGCGCCTTGCAAAGCCTGGCATTTCTCTCTAAGGATGAACGAGCGTGGATCTTAGGTGAGGTAGATGCGGTGGCCGAAGCCCATGATTTTTTCGCAGTGCTCCAATTTGGTCCCCATGACGCTTTCGATGCGTCTGGGCGTTTGGATTTCCTTCCGCAAGTCGATGACGTCGGAAGGAGCTCTGCCGTGTAAAGGGCCATTCATTGTTCCGAGAGCGGACGTGATTGCTGCCACCATATCGGATTCAGTGGACACGGTGACGCGTGCAGCGAAAGTGGAAGCCTTCATGCCATGTTCCATGGTAAATTTCAAGTAAGTGTCCAAAGCTTCTATGTGCACGCTTAAAGGCTCCTGGCCGTTCAACATCCATAAGAAGTTAGCGGTGTGGCCAAGGTCTTGGCGCAGCTCTATGGCTTTCAGGATGTGTTTTAAGCGATAAAGCATGACGGTCATCACTGGAAGTGCCGCGGTCAGCGCAAATGCCTGGTTTTCCGGGCTGCTCTGGCGAACTCGAGGCTGCTGAAAGCCGAAACGAGCGTCCGCATATTGTTCATGACCGAAATATCAGCAGGCATCAGTTCCGCAATCGCAGATACGTGCGCGGGCAAGATACGCTGCTTTTTCAGCTGTTCCCCAAGCGCCTGAAGTTCATTTTCTTGGAACCATGCGCATTCCACAAGAAAAACGCGTTTTCTTCAAACGTTTTCTCCTCCACTGTCTGGTCCACCAACAGTCCGCGGTACCTCAGTTCGCCTTTATCCCCGCTGACCTATGCGATCTTGGTTTGTGCGGCTACGACACCTTTTAAGCCATTCTGGAACATGTGAATTCCTCCTTTTTTATTAAGCATATTCCGCCCCTTTGATAATGAAAATTAAAGATATATAATTGAATCAATTTAAATTATTAATTGAAGGAGAGGGAAATATGGAACTGGCGTGGCTGAAAACGTTTGTCGATGCTGTTGAAACTGCGGCGGGACGTGCCTGGCCTGCGGACGATGAAAATGAAGCAAGTCCGCATCGCCAAACGCTTTATCCAAGAAGGGCTGAGCATGTCATTCCTGCCGGCGTCGATGGTGTGGCGCGAGCTGATCGAAGGCAGGCTGATGGACGCCCATTTCGATTTGTTTCCGCTGCCTGAAGTTTTGACTTATTATTTAGTGAAAGAGATGGGCGTGCTGGAGCGTGAGTTTTTAGGGCGCATTCAAGCTGTTCATTTTAGATGAAAGAGGTGATTCGGAATGATGGAACATTCAGGAGTACGGCTGAGGAAGTTAGAGCCTAACGACATACCGGCGCTATGGGAACTTCACACACCGGCTATTTTTGAGCATATGCTGACAAAAGTGGCGGATTTCAAAGAGATGGAAGCGTGGCTGCAGGCAGGAATCGGACGCAATGACGTGTTGAGCTTTGTGGTGGAGGATACGAATACAGGGCAGATCATCGGTACTACGCGCATTGCTTTGATCGACCGCAAGAACAAGAGCTGTGAAATCGGTTCCACTTTCTATACGGCATCAGTGCAGCGCAGCCACGTCAATACGGTCGTGAAAGGGATGCTGTTGGCACATTGTTTCGAGGAATTAGGGATGATCCGTGTCCAGTTCAAGACCGATGTAGAAAATCTACGTTCCCAAAAAGCGTTGGAGCGGCTCGGGGCTGTCAAAGAAGGGGTGATCCGCAACGAGCGGATCCGGTCGACCGGCAAGCCGAGGGATGCGGTGCTGTATTCAATCATTGGCAGAGAATGGCCGGAAGTCAAAGAACGATTGCTTGGTAAAATGAATAAATATACTTAATTTTGTCCAGTTGAGCCATTGTAACCAGAGCAGTTACAATGGACTTAGACTTCAGAGGGGGTATAAAATAATGAATAAAAAGAACATCTCGATTATTGGTGTACCAATGGACCATGGACAGAACCGCCGCGGCGTCGATATGGGGCCAAGCGCAATCCGCTATGCGGGCGTTGTGGACCGCATTGAAAGCCTGGGCTACTCGGTGAAAGATGAAGGGGACATCCAAATCGGCCAGGCAGACGGCAAAATCGATACTGACACAAATTTGCGCAATTTAAAGATTGTCACGGAAGCTACGGAAGCTTTGGGCGCGAAAGTCTTTGAAGTGGCTGAAGCGGGAAATTTCCCACTCGTACTTGGTGGAGACCACAGCATTGCAATCGGGACATTGGCCGGCGTTTCTGAACGCCATGAAAACCTGGGCGTCATCTGGTATGATGCACATGCAGACATGAACACGAGCGACACTTCACCATCCGGCAATATCCACGGCATGCCGCTTGCTGCAAGCTTCGGCTTAGGAAATGAGCAATTGACGCATATCCGCGGCTATTCGCCAAAAGTGAAGCCGGAGAACATCGTCATCATCGGCGCGCGTTCGGTTGATCCAGGAGAACGTGAATTGATCAAGGAGCGCGGCATCCGCGTATACAGCATGCACGAAATCGACAGCATGGGAATGCATGCCGTCATCGATGACGCGATCCAGTACTTGAAAGAAGAACGCCGTACAGACGCTGTGCATTTATCGCTTGACCTCGATGGCATCGACCCGATGTACACACCAGGCGTCGGCACACCGGTTCCAGGCGGCATTACTTACCGCGAAAGCCACTTGGCAATGGAATTATTATTCGATTCCGGGATCATCACTTCTGCGGAATTTGTGGAAGTCAATCCGATTCTGGACGAAAAAAACCGCACAGCGGATGTCGCTGTAGCGCTAATTGGCTCCTTACTAGGGGAAAAACTACTATAAAACAGGCGAAAGCCTGTTTTTTTATGGGCTTTTTTATTCATCGGAATTTAAATAAGATGGGATTTTCTGGGCAGTATTTGTTAGGATAGAAGATGGGAAAAGAAATGAAACTTTATGAAAAGTAATCCGTATATAAAAGACAGCCGCATAGGCGGAGGGAAATGAGAGCATGGATGCTTTAGTGAATAAACGAATAAAACAAGTGTTGCAAGGAGATCACCAGGCATTTGCGGAGATTGTCGAATTGTATCAGCACCAGCTGTTCCAAATTTGCTATCGCATGCTCGGCAACAGGCACGAAGCGGAAGACATTGCCCAGGAGGCTTTCACGCGCGCCTATGTGAATTTGCATACTTTTGACCAACAGCGGAAATTTTCAACGTGGCTTTACCGCATCGCGACAAATCTATGCATTGACCGGATCCGCAAGAAAAAGCCGGATTATCACCTCGATGCGGAAGTGCGCGGCACAGAAGGGCTGAATATGTATTCGTCGATTGCGAACGACGAAGGACTGCCGGAAGAAGAACTGATGAGAATGGAAGTGCAGGAACGGGTACAATATGAAATAAGCCGCCTGCCAGAGAAGTACCGTGCCGCTATTGTATTAAAGTACATTGAAGAATTGCCGCTGGCGGAAATCAGCGAAATTTTGGATTTGCCGCTTGGTACCGTGAAGACACGTATACACCGAGGGCGGGAAGCTCTACGGAAGCAATTGAGCAATTTGTAGGAGGCGAGCACGATGATGACGTGTCCGGAAAAAATCATCCGATTCATGGATGATTATTTAGACGGGGATTTAAATCCCGAAGATGAAGCGGCGCTGAAAGGCTATTTGGAAAGCTGCAGCGATTGCCGCAAAATGTATCATGAATTGACCAAGACGATTGCCCTTGTGCAAAGTGCTTCACATATACAGGCGCCTGCCGGTTTTGTCCAGAAGACGATGCAGCGGCTGCCGAAAGAAAAGAAACGTGGCAGTGCCCAGCGCTGGTTCAGGCAGCACCCGTTTGTCACAGCCGCGGCATTGTTCATCTTGATGATGAGCGCTGCACTGTTCACGAGTTTCAGTGAGGATCAGCAATTCGCGTTCACCAAACAGCCGAATCTGCTGGTAGAGGGCGAAACGGTCATCGTACCGGCAGGAATTGTCGTCAACGGCGACTTGACCATCCGCAACGGGGATCTTCGGGTCGAAGGCGAATTGAACGGCGACGTGACGATCGTCAACGGTCAGTTCATGGCTTCGAGCGGTGTGATCACCGGTGAAATCGAAGAGATCGACCAGATTTTCGAGTGGTTATGGTACGGCATCAAGGATGTTTCAAAAGATGCCGCAGCTATTTTCAGCAGCGCTGATAAAGATGACCAGTAGAGCCTATCCTTTCGGGGATGGGTTTTTTCTTTCGGGGCAAGTGAAATGTGGTTATGATATACTAAAGTATATGCAGATGTTGAAAAGCGAGGGTTGCAGATGCCGTTTTTGGATAATTTAACAAATCAAACACCACTCGAACTTTTAGTGAATGTCGTTGATATTTTATTAGTATGGTTCGTTGTCTATAAATTGATCACCCTCATTAAAGGGACAAAAGCTGTCCAGTTATTGAAGGGGATATTCTTCATCGTCATTGCGTATCTGATTACCCAAGCGCTCAATTTGGAGACGCTGGGCTGGATTATGCAGCAAGTTCTGAATTGGGGCTTTTTGGCCATCATCATCATTTTCCAACCGGAAATGCGCCGCGCATTAGAGCAGCTGGGGCGTGGTAAGTTGTTCTCCAGCAGCACGCTGAATGAGGAATCA
Organism: Planococcus sp. (in: firmicutes); assembly: GCA_035468565.1. GTDB lineage: Bacteria > Bacillota > Bacilli > Bacillales_A > Planococcaceae > Planococcus. The sequence continues at coordinate 5,091 of DATISS010000133.1, read as the reverse complement.
GAGCGAAACCGGCTTATTGAAGCGATGGTCAAGTCGGTCAGCTATATGGCGAAACGCCGTATCGGGGCGTTGATTTCGATTGAACGCGAAACCGGATTGAGTGAATACATCGAAACGGGAATTCCGATGAACTCCGACATTACGTCAGAGTTGTTGATCAATTTATTCATTCCCAATACGCCTTTGCACGATGGTGCAGTCATTATCCAACGTAACCGGATTGCGGCGGCGGCTTGCTATTTGCCGCTGTCGGAAAGCCCTTTTATCTCAAAAGAGTTGGGAACGCGCCACCGGGCAGCGCTTGGCATCAGTGAAGTGACGGACGCCATTACGGTCATTGTCTCAGAAGAGACTGGCGCAATCAGCCTGACAGCCAATGGCGATCTGCACCGCAATCTGTCGCTTGAGGACTTTGAAGCGAAATTGCGCAGAATCTGGTTCGGAGCCGAACAAGAGCAGCAAGCGGATTCTTCCTGGTGGAACTGGAGGGGGAAAAAGAATGGATAATTTGATGGACAGCCCGTGGTTTTTACGGATCATGGCATTGCTCTTGGCGTTCCTGCTATTCTTTTCCGTCAAAGCAGCAGATGATACAGATAGCGCAGTCGACAGCGGGACAATTACTGAAAAAATTGAAGATGTGGCATTGGAAGTTTATTACGATGACACTAATTTAATGGTCAGCGGTCTGCCCGAAACGGTGGACTTGACGATTTCAGGTCCGACGAGCGTTGTGCAGACTACGCGCCAATTAAAGGATTTTACGTTATTCGTCAATTTGCGGGACTTGGAAATGGGAGAGCACCGCATTTCGATCCAGACCGAGAATTTATCTGAGCAATTGCGGGTGCAGATGGACCCGGCATTTGTGGACATCAACATTGAAGAACGTGTGAGCCAGGAATTCCGCATCGATCCGGAATTGAACGATCGCTTGCTTGCTGAAGGCTTCGTGCTCGAGAGCATGGTCGCCGATCCGAATTCGGTTACGGTGACCGGCCCGAAAAGCGTCATCGATTCCATCAGTTTTGTCAAAGCGACCATCACGGGTGAACCCGGCATCAACGAGTCTTTTGAAACAGAGGCGCGCGTGCGCGTGCTTGCCAATGATTTGACGAAGCTTGAAAACGTCACGATCGAGCCGGAATCGGTACAAGTGGCGGTCGGCATTGAAGAATACAGCAAGGAAGTGCCTATCACGCTAAGCCAAAGCGGGGAGCCGCCAGCTGGCATCACTATCAATTCACTGGAACCCTCCGTGGAGAATGTGCGGATTTATGGGCCGAAAAACATCGTCGACGAGATTACGGAATTGCCGGTCGAAATTGATGTAGCGGATATCACAGCGGCGAATGCGGAGCTTGACATCGATCTGCCGCTGCCGAACGGCACCACTTCACTGGATCCGGAAAAAATTACCGTCGAAGCGGATATAACGGTAGAGAATGAGCTGCCTGAAAGCGCGGGAAGCCCGGCAAGCTCTGAACAAAGCCCTTCTTAGATTTTGCTGTTTCAGGCAAAATGCATTAAAGTATAAAAATGGATTATTCTGTAACGAAGATAGAGTCAAAAGGAGAGAACATAATGGGTAAATATTTTGGAACTGATGGTGTGCGAGGTGTAGCTAATAGCGAATTGACACCTGAATTAGCTTTTAAATTAGGCCGCTTCGGCGGTTATATATTAACAAAGAGTTCGAAAGAAAAGCCGAAGGTATTGATTGGCCGCGATACGCGGATTTCAGGGGAAATGCTTGAAGGGGCTTTGGCTGCAGGCTTGCTGTCAGTAGGGGCGGAAGTAATGCGCCTCGGCATCATCAGCACTCCCGGGGTTTCTTATTTGACGCGTGTTATGAGCGCTGAAGCGGGCGTCATGATTTCAGCATCGCATAATCCGGTAGAAGACAACGGCATCAAATTTTTCGGTTCGGACGGATTTAAATTGTCTGACGCGCAAGAAGCGGAAATCGAAGCGCTGCTTGACAGTGTAGAAGATCTATTGCCGCGCCCAACAGGCGGAGATCTTGGCAGCATCACAGATTATTTCGAAGGCGGCCAAAAGTACCTCCAGTATTTGAAGCAGACAGTGGACGAAGAGTTTACGGGTATTCATGTAGCGTTGGATTGCGCACACGGTGCGACATCGACATTGGCGACGCATGTTTTCGCAGATCTGGATGCCGACATCTCTACGATGGGCGCTTCACCAAATGGCTTGAACATCAACGATAAAGTGGGATCGACACATCCGGAGAAATTAGCGGAACTCGTATTGGCGAAAAATGCTGACATCGGGCTTGCGTTTGACGGCGACGGCGACCGCTTGATCGCGGTGGACGAAAAAGGCAAGATTGTCGATGGCGACCAGATTATGTACGTCATCGCAAAATACTTGCATGGAGAAGGCCGTTTGAAAAAGAACACAGTCGTTTCGACTGTTATGAGCAACATGGGCTTTTATAAAGCATTGGAAGAGCATGGAATGGAAAGCAGACAGACCGCTGTCGGCGACCGCTACGTAGTAGAAGAGATGAAGAAAAACGAATTTAATCTGGGCGGCGAGCAATCGGGCCATATCATTTTCCTGGATTACAATACAACTGGAGATGGCTTGTTGACGGGCCTTCAATTGGTGAACATCATGAAAGTGACTGGCAAGAAATTGTCAGAACTGGCGGGAGAGATGAAAATATTCCCACAGAAACTCGTGAATATCCGTGTCACGGATAAGCATGCTGTAACTGACAATGCAAAAGTTGCTGCAAAAATCGCAGAAGTCGAAGCGGAAATGGGCGGCAACGGCCGTGTGCTTGTGCGCCCATCCGGAACAGAGCCATTGGTTCGTGTCATGGTCGAAGCGTCGTCCGCTGCTGCTTGTGAAGAGTATGTAGAACGCATCGCCGAAGTTGTGCGCGCAGAAATGGGCATGAAATAAAATAACTTAGGAAAGCTCTTGATCACCATAGGAATGGTCTTCAAGAGCTTTCTTTTTTAATGAACAAATAAGAAAATGCTTCCAAAAAGAGCGGTGCTTTTGGGAGAGGCCTTGAGGTCCTGAAGCCCCATTTCAATGGGGTTTTATTGACTTTCCAAGTGTTAGGAGGTATGATGAAATGGCCTGTTTCGGCCGCTAAAAAGGAGGATAGAAAAGCGTACAAGGAAAATAGTTGAAGCGCCTGTACTGGGGAAATCGGATGGACAAATCAGTTTCCAGTAGACGAGGAGGAGGAGTATCGATGTTTCGGCGGATACCTCCCGGCCGCGAAGCCCGGTCGTAATATCTTGCACCCAAAACAGCTGAGCGATCGGCTGGACAACGGTGTGGATGGGCTCATCGGAAGTGTTTGCGAACGTAGGCAAACGCTCATTTTGACTTATATAAAATTGGAGGAATTTAAAAATGTGTGGAATTGTAGGATATATCGGGGAAAATGATTCAAAGGAAATTTTGTTAAAAGGTTTGGAACGATTGGAATACCGCGGATACGATTCAGCCGGTATTGCAGTGCGGGGCGGCGAAGGCGTAACGGTATTCAAAGAAAAAGGCCGCATTGCTGATTTGCGCGCGGTCGTATCTGATGAAGTAGTCGGCACAACTGGCATCGGGCACACACGCTGGGCGACTCATGGCAAACCGAATAAAGTGAATGCCCATCCACACCAAAATACATCAGACCGTTTTACGATTGTTCATAATGGCGTTATCGAAAACTACCATCATTTGCAGCGCGATTATTTGGCTGGCGTTGAAATGGAATCCGACACGGACACAGAAGTAATTGTCCAGTTGATCGGCAAACTTGTCGCAGAAGGCATGACGACAAAAGAAGCATTCAGCAAAACATTGGCGTTGTTGAAGGGTTCGTATGCAATCGCATTATTGGACGCTGAAGAAGCACAGACCATCTTTGTTGCGAAGAATAAGAGCCCGTTGCTTGTCGGACTTGGAGAAGGCTTCAATGTTGTAGCAAGTGATGCAATGGCGATGCTTCAAGTCACTAACCAATTCGTGGAATTGATGGATAAAGAAATCGTCATCGTCCGCAAAGACAGCGTCGAAATTTCAACTTTGGACGGAGAAGTGGTAAGCCGCCAGCCGTTCACAGCGGAAATCGACATGAGCGATATCGAAAAAGGGACATACCCTCATTATATGCTGAAAGAAATTGACGAGCAGCCTGCAGTTATGCGCAAAATCGTTCAAGCATACCAGAACGGCGAAGACCAATTGACGATTCAGCCGGAAATCCTGGAAGCGATGAAAAATGCAGACCGCATCCATATCATCGCAGCAGGTACAAGCTATCATGCTGGCTTGATCGGCAAAGAATATATTGAAAAAATGGCGGGCATTCCAGTAGAAGTGCATGTAGCCAGCGAATTCGGCTACAACATGCCGCTTTTGTCTGAAAAGCCGTTGTTCATCTTTATTTCGCAATCAGGCGAAACGGCTGACAGCCGCCAAGTTCTCGTGAAAATCAAAGAGTTGGGCCACCCGTCATTGACGATTACAAACGTTGCCGGTTCTACGCTTTCACGTGAAGCGGATTACACATTATTGTTGTACGCAGGCCCTGAAATTGCTGTAGCGTCGACAAAAGCATACACAGCCCAAATTGCTGTTCTTTCGATCCTTTCAGCGGTAACAGCAGAGTCGAAAGGCATCGAAATCGGCTTTGACTTAGTGCAGGAACTTGGGATTGTAGCGAATGCGATCCAAGCCCAAGTGGACATGAAAGAAGAAATGGAGCAAATTGCCCGTGACTTCCTTTCAACAACACGCAATTGCTTCTTCATCGGCCGCGTAATGGATTATTTCGTTGGCTTAGAAGGCGCATTGAAACTGAAAGAAATTTCGTATATCCAAGCTGAAGGTTTTGCCGGCGGCGAATTGAAGCACGGAACGATTGCTTTGATCGAAGAAGGCACTCCAGTCATCGCGCTTGCAACACAAGAAGCAGTTAACCTAAGCATCCGCGGTAACGTCAAAGAAGTGGCGGCACGCGGCGCAAACCCTTGCATCATTTCCATGGAAGGCTTGCAGGAAGAAGGCGACAGCCTTGTGCTTCCAAAAGTCCATGAATTGCTGTCA
>DATISS010000132.1:0-6182 GCA_035468565.1 Planococcus sp. (in: firmicutes) | reverse complement strand
GAAAACAAGTAAGGCAACAATCCCGATAATGATGATACTCATTGGACCTGGCATACGAGGCACCTCCTGTATTATGGCTCTATTCTACATCATTTGAGCCCTTTTGGCTATTTCGAGAAGCCCTTCAAATGTGAAGGTTTTAAGTCACTGCTGCTTGATCTGGTAGATCAGCGTCTGCAGCTCGACGGACAAGTCGATGGTCTGTACACGGATATGTTCCGGCACCGCAATGCGCACTGGCGTGAAGTTGAGTATGCCCTTGATGTCGGTTTTCGCCAGGCGGTCGGTCACTTCCTGCGCCGACCTTGACGGCACCGTCAGGATGACCACTTCAATGCCGTATTCGGCGATCTTCTCTTCGATGCGGTCCGGATGATAGGTATCGATGCCGCTGATCCGCTCGCCATCAAGAGGACTGTTTGTATCGAAAGCCAGCACAATCTTGGTATTGTGGTTGCGCTGGAAATTGTACTTGAGGAATGCGCTGCCAAGATGGCCGACGCCGATCAACGCGACATTCGTCGCTTCATCCTGGTCCAATGTCTTGCGGAAGAATTCGAGCAAGCTCTGGACGTCGTAGCCATAGCCTTTTTTCCCGAATGCACCGAGGTAGGAAAAATCCCGGCGGATCGTGGCCGAATCGATTTTCATCACTTCACTCAATTCCTGCGATGAAATCCGCTTTTGTCCGGCGTTCGCGAAATTCTGGATGAAACGGTAATATAGCGGCAGGCGTTTCGTCGTCGCCTGTGGAATTTTCGATGGTTCGTGCAGCATGCAAGCTTACCTCCTGAGGTCTTGTCAAATCGATACTATCTTACATTAGGAACCTGCAGATGTAAAGCTGGCTTTATTGCGGACAGCCGCCCTATGGGCTACACTTGAAGTAGAATTGAGGTGACCCGCATGATAGTACTGCAAGTAAACCAAGTCCATAAATCGTTCGGCGCAGAGGAGATTCTCTCTGGCGTCAAACTTGAAGTCCAACACCGCGACCGGGTTGCACTGGTAGGCCGCAACGGCGCGGGCAAATCGACGCTTTTAAAAATCATATCCGGTGAGATGTCTTATGACAGCGGCGACATCATCATGCCGAAAGATTTGACCATCGGCTATTTGGAACAGCAGAACGACCTGGAGTCCGACGCCACCGTGTGGGAAGAGATGATGACAGTTTTCACGCATTTCCGCGAGCAGGAAGCGCAGCTCCGCCGCCTCGAGGCACAGATGTCCGAGCCGGAGATCCATGACGACGCCGAGCTATACGACAAGGTCATGAAAGAGTACGATCTGCTCCAGCATGATTTTAAGGATGCCGGAGGCTACCAATTCGAAGCCGACACCCGCGCCATCCTCCACGGCATGAAATTCTATCCGGACGACTACGGCAAAAAGGTCGTGTCCTTGTCCGGCGGGCAGAAAACGCGGCTTATGCTGGCGAAACTCCTGCTTGCCAAGCCACAGCTATTAATCCTCGATGAACCGACAAACCATCTCGACATCGAGACGCTGAGCTGGCTCGAGAACTATTTGAAGAATTACCCCGGCGCCCTGCTGATTGTATCGCATGACCGCTACTTCCTTGACCAGGTTGTGACGCTCGTCTATGAAGTGTCCCGCCACCGCGTCAAAAAGTACAGCGGCAACTACAGCCGCTATCTCGACGAAAAAGCGAAGCAGTACGAACTCGATATGAAGCAGTTTGAAAAGCAGCAAGGCGAAAAAGCCAAGCTCGAAGATTATGTCCAGCGCAACCTCGTCCGGGCATCGACGACCAAGATGGCGCAGAGTCGCCGCAAGATCCTCGAGAAAACAGAATGGATGGGTGCACCGGACGGCAGCGAGAAATCCGCGCGTTTCGGCTTCACCATCGACAAACAAAGCGGCAACGATGTCCTGACCATCAATTCGCTGGCCATCGGTTATAGTGGCGAACCGGTGTCAAAAGACATCTCGCTGAAGCTGTACCGCCAAGATAGTATGGCACTCGTCGGGCCAAACGGCGTCGGCAAATCGACGCTATTGAAGACGATCATGAAAGAACTTAAGCCTTTAGCAGGCGATATCCATTACGGCACGGGCATTCAGTTCGGCTATTACGACCAGGAGCAGGCCAACTTAAAAGGCAATAAATTATTATTGAATGAACTATGGGATGAGTACCCGCTGATCAATGAGAAGGAGATCCGCGGCATCCTCGGGCGTTTCCTGTTCTCCGGAGATGATGTACTGAAGCCGATTTCTACACTATCCGGCGGCGAAAAAGCCCGTGTCGCGTTAGCCAAGCTGATGATGCAAAAAGCCAATGTGCTGCTGCTGGATGAGCCGACGAACCACCTTGACCTCGATAGCAAAGAAGTGCTGGAAAACGCGTTGATCGATTATCCCGGCACCATCCTCTTCGTTTCCCATGACCGGTATTTCATGAACCGCATCGGCACTAAGGTCATTGAACTGACCCAAGATGGCGCAACAGAGTATCTCGGGAATTACGATTACTACGTCGAGAAGAAGCTGGAGATGGAAGAGCTGGCCGCGCTTGATGCAGAACAGTCCACAGCGGCTGTGAAAGTGGCTCCGACGGCTGCGACTTCCCAAATCGACAAAGGCGCGAAGAAGCTGGAACGCCAGCTTTTGCGCCAAAACGAGGAAGCCGAGCAGGAAATGGAAAAGCTCGACGCACAGATTGCTGAGATCGAAGAACAGCTTTGCCTGCCGGAAGTCTTTCAGGACCACGAGCGGGTACTGCCTCTGCAGACCCAATTGGAAAGCTTGAAAGCGCAGCAGGAAGAAAAGATGTCCTCATGGCTGGAATTGCAGGAACAGATTGAAAAAGTGAACAATTGACCGTATACTTCTGTATACGGTTTTTTTCTATATCTAGGTCAATACCTATTTGCGAAATATTTATTTCCACAAAGTTGTACACATCCAAAGAATTGCAATAACAGCTATCAACAGACTTTTCCACATTATCCACATAGCAATAAAAAGTTATCCACATAGTTTTCCAGTGTTGAGGCTACAATATGTAGGTAAAAGGGTCTTTTTCACATAGTTATGAACAGCTTATTCACAATTTGTGCATAAGTACAAATGTTCTCTCTTGACAGTCAATTTATCAATTGTGCATAAAAAGGTCAATTATGTACGAAAAAACTCGGCAGAAACCGTGAAATCCGGTTTTCTGCCGAGCTTTTTTAATTCCAGGAAGCCAGTTCCATTCCTGGCCGTCCATTCATAGCCATCGTTCCTCGCATACCTTTTTCGAACATCACTGTTCCTGCGGCAGCAATCATCGCTGCATTATCCGTACACAAAGCCAAAGGCGGAATAAAGAAAGGGATGCCTTTTTCATTGAAAGCAGCGGTCAAAGAAGTTCGCAGCCCCTTATTCGCGGCTACTCCCCCCGCAGCAATCACCTGGCGTACCTTGTACTGCTCTGCTGCACGCACAGCTTTTACTGTCACTACTTCCACAACACTGTTCTGGAAGCCCGCAGCGATATGCTCAGGCGGAATCTCTTCGCCCCGCTGTGCCGCATTGTGCAGATAATTCAAGACCGATGATTTCAAGCCGCTGAAGCTGAAATCGTAGGAGCCTTCTTCGAGCCACGCGCGCGGAAAATCGATGGCCCCGTCGCTTTCGTGCGCAAGCCGGTCGATGTGCGGACCGCCCGGATACGGCAAGTTCAACGTTCTGGCAACTTTGTCATAAGCTTCCCCTGCCGCGTCATCGCGCGTCTCGCCGATCACTGTAAAATCGCCATGCTCTTTCATAAATACCAATTCCGTATGGCCGCCGGAAATCACCAATGCCAATAACGGAAATTCCATTTCCTGTTCAAGTCGGTTGGCGTAGATGTGCCCCGCGATATGATGGACTCCGACAAGCGGTAATTGATGGGCAAAGGCGAAGGCTTTCGCCGCATTGACGCCGACCAGCAGCGCGCCGACCAGCCCAGGACCTTCGGTTACCGCCACAGCGCTCAATTGTTTCGGCTCCATACCGGCTCGCACCAAGGCTTCTTCGATCACCAAAGTGATTTGCTCGACATGGTGCCGCGAAGCGATTTCCGGGACAACTCCCCCGAAACGTTTATGGCTTTCTATTTGCGATGCCACGACGTTGGAGATGATCTCCGTCCCGTTTTTGACGACGGACGCAGCGGTCTCATCGCAGCTTGTTTCTATTCCTAATACATAGATATCTTCAGTCATTAAAATTCACCCACATTACTATGGCATCTTCTTGGTTATCGGTATAGTACCGCTTCCGGATGCCACCATTTTGAAAACCCATTTTCCGGTATAAATTCTGCGCCGCATGGTTGCTGACGCGCGCTTCCAGCGTCATCAGCTCAGCGCCTTTTGATTTGGCGATTCTGATGGCTTCTTCCATCAGGCGTTCCCCGTATTTTTTGCCGCGCTCCTGGGGCAGGATTGCGACGTTCGTGATGTGGCATTCATCCAAGATCAGCCACATCCCGCAATAACCGATAATGCCTTCTTCGGTTTCAGCGATGACGTAATAAGCATAATCGTTATTTTCCATTTCATAGCGAAATGAGTCTTTCGTCCAAGGCAAAGTAAAAGACAATTTTTCAATTTCATAGACTTGGTCGATGTCGTCGACCGTCATTTGACGGAATGTCAGTTCTGCGCTCATGATGGCTGGCCTTCTTGCTTTTTGATGTAATTCGCTTCAGCTTCCGTAATGCGTTTGTATTCAGGCACGGCATGGTGGATATCTTTCGCTTCCGACTGCTGTGCCAGCAAAATCAAGTTCGAAGCGCGTGGCAAGCGATTTTGAGGGCCACTGAAATGCGCCATCTCGCCAAACACTTCGCGGATCAGCTCTTCATGGATTGAAACGTCCGCACCTGTGAACAAGATGGGTCTGCCCATTGCTTTGGCTTTATTCAAGAACTCCCGGAAATCACTGTGCTGGTCATCAATAACCGGTTCCAGTGTTTTCCCATCATAAAGCGCGGTAAAGGCAGTGCCTCTCCGCGCGTCCATCACCGGACACACCAAACCATCGAAGGACTGGCCATTCGCCGCCAATACTTTTAGGCTCGATACCATGTACAGCGGGATTTTTAAAGACCAGGCCAACGTTTTTGCGATGGTCAGTCCGATCCGGATTCCGGTATACGACCCAGGCCCTTCCGCTACTGCAATATGCGTCAAATCCGCAGGCGCGACTTTCGCTTTTTTCATCATTTCCTCAATCGCCGGCATGGCTGTCAGCGAGTGGTTGATTTTAAGGTTTGTGACTTCTTCTATTAATACGGTCTGGTCTTCCATCAAAGCAATTGTTAGCGGATAGTTTGAGGTGTCGATGCCTAGATACATCATAAGTTTAGCTCCTTGCATAAAGTTTCATAGCGTTGGCCTCTTGGGTGCAGACCGATTTCGCGAGCCTCTTCCGACTTGCGAGTGATGACGATATCCAACCGGTCTTCCGGCAAATACTCATTGATGAATTTTGCCCATTCCACTACCGATACAGCGTCACCTGAGAATAATTCATCAAAGCCGATGTCTTCATGGCTGTCTTCTAAACGGTAGGCATCGATATGGTTCAGTTCCAAGTCGCCTTCGTATTGTTTTAAGATGGTGAATGTCGGGCTGTTGACCATGCGTTTGATGCCGAGCCCTTTGGCGATGCCTTTGGTGAAAGTCGTTTTTCCCGCGCCAAGGCTTCCTTCCAATGTCAGAAGATCCTGCGGCTGCAGCAGGCCTGCCAGCTTTTCAGCGAACGCCATCGTTTCTTCAGGGGAATTCACTTCTATTGTATAGTTCATTTTATCCGTCACCTCTATTGAGTCTTAACATAGTTTAGCGAAGAAACCGCATGAAATCAAAATATCCACTTTCTTGCGCGTTTCATGCCGGTCTGCAAATCAAAAAAAATGAACACAGCCCATTGGCTGTGTTCATTCGGAAAAATTACGGTCCCGACCGGGATCGAACCGGCGATCTCCTGCGTGACAGGCAGGCATGTTAACCGCTACACCACGGGACCAAAAAAAATACAGACCAGCGACGTCCTACTCTCACAGGGGGAGACCCCCAACTACCATCGGCGCAAAAGAGCTTAACTTCCGTGTTCGGGATGGGAACGGGTGTGGCCTCTCTGCCATCATCACTGGACTATTTTTCATTGAGTGCTTGCGC
>DATISS010000131.1:0-20464 GCA_035468565.1 Planococcus sp. (in: firmicutes) | reverse complement strand
AATCCGCCACAACTGGCGGAAACTAAAAGAGGCGATGGAAAACTTGCCTGAAGAAACTTGGCACCGCCTGACATCGGACGAACAACAGCGCGCCTATGCCTACCTGCTCGGCAGCGATCCCAAAACCGCCGAACGGCAAGCTGCCGTATTCACTTCCGCTAATACCGCAAGGGACGACTCAAGCTTTGTCATGAATCCGGTGTTCATGACAGCCATATTTGTGTCAGCGGGTACCACCACCGCCAGTGCTAGCGGCGGTTCGGCCGGTTCTGGGGCAGGAGTCGGCGGAGGTGGCGGAGGATCCGGGGCGTTTTAATCGAACTGTTCCAGTGCTAGGGTTCAACACAATTCTTAACCATTTTATACGTACAAATAAAACAAATAGCCGCTCCGAGGAATGTTGATTTCCTCGGAGCGGCTATTTATGTGATATAAATTTTAGTGTGTTGTCAAAATCGTTTAGAATTTCTTCTTTCCCTAGGACGCGTTTTATTGATTCTGGATTCTATTTTAGTGGGGCTGCGATTTCTTCTTCCCACTCAACTTCAAACAAGTGTAGAAGAGATTTTTTAGTTAGTATTGCGATACCTGTACAAAGATTCATAGGAATGGGTTCGATAATCGGTTTCAAAGGAAGAGCGACTCCAGATGCTTGCCTTTTCATATGATTCTTCAGTCTCGACCAACTTTAATTCTCCTGCTTCTAGCGTCATGATATCAGACTCTACTACCTTCAGTTCTTTTTGATCGGAATCCAGGGCTCGAATACGCACTTGGACCTCTTTTTGTATATCTAAATTGTTTTTGAGAAAAAATGAGTTTCTGTACTTCACTGAGTCGCAATTCGATGTTGAGAGCTGGAAGCAGTTTTTTTCGGAGCTCATGAACAATACGGTGATTTCCTCTGCAGCTTGTTGCTGCTGTGATACAGCTAGAGCATGTTCAACTTTTTGGATATAAGATGCTTTCTCCGCTAACGGATAAACCCACATGCTGAAAAACAGGATGGTTGTGCAGAACACCGCTGTAAAAACCCACGTCGCCTTAGGGTTATGGAATGATTTGGGGGCATCTTTGAAAATGATGCTTACGATAACGTTGATGATGGAAATAACCAGCAGAAATGCTGCGGAAACGATCATGGCAAGTGTGCTTTCATAACCACTCTGAAAAAAAGAAAGCTGATATGCATTGGAAAAATAATAGTTTAAAATAAAACTGCTGAGGACCAATACAAGAAGAGCGATTATAGGTTTTTTCCAGTGTTGTTTCTCGATTTTGCCGCTTTTTGCACTCATGCCGGACCAGAGAAACCATGCGTACGGAAGAAAAAAGATTAAGATAACAAGTGAAATGATGGTCATTAAATCATACCTTTCGCAAAGAGTAAGTGAGAAACGAAACTTGAAAAAACTCATTGAATCAGATGAAACTTTTTAAAGGCGCAACTTCGTAATATGAGGGCTATTTTCTATATCACTTTACTTATACGAAACCCACTCTAAAAAGATTCAAATGTATTGTGCGAGACTGCATGAGGCAAGCATCCGTTCAGGGATTTGCAAAAAAAGCTTATGCTTAAGCCATTTTGGTTTGCTACTCGCCATAAAAACGCAGCGCCATATTTCAGAGCCACACCGGACATCAGAGAACCACTCATAAGAAGAAGAAAACCGCTTGAGGAAAGTTGATTTTCTCGGAGCGGCTATGTATGGAGTGTGATTGTATCTTGAATTTTTTCTTGCACAGGGGCACGATTTAAATACCGTAGCGGACGACTCCAGCTTTGTCATGAATCCGGTGTTCATGACAGCCATATTCGTGTCAGCCGGTACCACTACCGCCAGCGCAAGCGGGGGTGGCGGTGGATCTGGGGCTTTCTGAAGCGAAGTGTTCCTGCTCTAACACCCAATACGATTACAAAAAAGCACCGCTCCGATTATTGCCGGAGCGGTGCTTTAACTTTTTCACAAAGCCTATTTTGATGTCTGTGTTTCTTCGTGTCCCCTTGTTTGAGGACCCAAATAAAATCAGGCAGCCAATTTAACTTTTCGCCAAGTCTTCAGAAGGTTTATTGATATCAAAAACTTTCCCGACAACTACTTCATGGCCTTCTTTCAGGCGCTTCTTGTATTCCGCTGTCGCCGTAAACAGCACGTCCGTCGAGGAGTTGAGGGACGTTTCAAATGAATCCTGCAGCACGCCGATGATGAAGCCGACACCGACCACTTGCATCGCTACGTCAGCCGGGACGCCGAACAAACTGCATGCCAGCGGGATCAATAGCAGAGAGCCGCCTGCAACACCAGAAGCTCCGCACGCACTTACAGCTGCCAGCACACTGAGCATGATCGCTGTCAGAATATCCACTTGGATGCCAAGCGTATTGACCGCAGCAAGCGTCAGAACGGAAATCGTAATCGCGGCTCCGGCCATGTTGACCGTTGCTCCAAGCGGAATGGAGACGGAGTATGTGTCTTTGTCCAAGCCCAGCTTTTCGCAAAGGGTCATATTGACCGGAATGTTTGCAGCCGAGCTGCGGGTGAAGAATGCCGTAATGCCGCTTTCGCGCAAGCACTTGAATACCAGCGGATACGGGTTGCGGCGGATGTTGATAAATACGATGAGCGGGTTGACCACCAGCGCTACGAAAAGCATACAGCCAATCAACAGCGCCAACAGTGTGCCGTACCCCAAGAGTGACGAAAGGCCGTTTGTCGTAATCGATTCGATGACAAGGCCCATGATGCCGAGCGGGGCGAATTTGATGATCCAGCCGACCATCTTCGCCACTGCATCCGACACATTCGCAATGGCCGTTTTGGTCGTATCCGCGGCATTTCTTAATGCCAAGCCAAAGACGACTGCCCAAGCCAAAATCCCGATATAGTTTGCATTCACAAGCGCGTTGACCGGGTTGTCGACCACGTTCAACACCAAGGTCTTGATCACTTCAACCGCATTGCCAGGCGGCGTCAGGCCTTCAGCTCCCTGAGTAAGCGCAATGTTTACCGGGAAGATGAAGCTGGCAATGACTGCGACAAGCGCTGCTAAAAATGTACCCAATAAATAAAGAAAGACGATCGATTTCATATTCGTTTGCTGTCCCTTTTTGTGCTGAGCAATCGATGCCATGACCAGGAACAAGACGAGGACGGGCGCAATCGCTTTCAGCGCCCCTACAAACAAGGTGCCAAAAATAGTCAACGATGCCGCAGTTTCCGGAATCGCAACCGCCAAGACCACCCCTAAGACCAAGCCAATCAGGATTTGTTTCACAAGACTGATCCGGTTCCACATTTTCAATAAGTTCATACCCATTCCCCCTGCTAGTTTCTTCTATGCTGCAATTCAGCCGCCACTCTCCCGTCTCTTTGCAGGAGCAGCGGCCACTTTCAAGCTATCCCTATTCTAACCAAACGGATGAACGAATAGAACAAATTTTTTATAAAATCAAATACTTAATTCATTCGAACTGCTGCCGCGAATACAAAGACCAGCCTTATTGACTGGTCCCTATTTACATTATCCTGGATGCGCGATGGGGATGATGGCAACTGTTCTTTCAAAGCCATTCTGGAAAAAAGAAAGCTGATAGGCATGATTGTGTCGATGCCAGGGAAGTATACAATTCCCAAACAATTTATAAGTTTGAATAAAACAAATAGCCGCTCCAAGGAATATTGATTTCCTCGGAGCGGCTATTTATATGGCATAAATTGTAGTGTATTGCCAAAATCGTTTAGAATTGTTTCTTTCCCAGGAACGTGATTCACTTCATGTGATCATCTGCATTTTATAAAAGATTTTTCTTAATTTCTTCAAATTCTTCAGTAGATATCTCACCTTTAGCAAGCCGTTTCTTGGCGATTTCCATTGCGTCTGCATTGGAGTCTTTCTGGGAACGATTAACATCGTTGTTATTGTTGTTTTTCACAATGTAGTAAATGCCAAAGCCCACAACTACTATTAATACGATTAACACCAAAAATCCACCTCCTAATCCCATGCCCCATCCTGATCCCATTCCCCATCCTGGTCCCATCATTTCTTTCTGCCTCCCTTTTTTTAGTTCTGGTATATTTATCCACTTCAAATGTACACCCTAAACGTGCAGAAATTGCGGAGTTTAGGAAAGCGGTTTTGATTGCTGCCAAGAAAATGGACCCCCTATGCCATATTTCAGAACCACAAAGGACACCCGAGAACCACTCATAAGAATAAGAAAACCGCTTGAGGAAAGTTGATTTCCTCAGAGCGGCGATGTATGCGGTATAAATTGGAGTGTATGGTCAAAATCTTTTAGAATTGTTTTTTCCCAAGGATGCGATTTTTCATTCCAAGGTGTGGAGTAACTGCATTCCTACACCTTTCGCTATTCCCTGATCAGTTTTACGGAAGACAATTCAGTCACTTTCGAGATGCCAGCTAATGCGAGCGACACTCTTGTTTCTTCTATAAAATTGCCAAGCACCTGCTCCACACCTGCCTGCCCACCTGTGGCAAGTCCGTAGATATAAGGCCGGCCCAATAACACGGCGTCTGCACCAAGAATCAATGCCTTCACAAGATCCGTTCCTCTTCTGATGCCGCTGTCCAATAGGAGCGGAATTCTTCCGTTGACCACTTCGGCAATAAGCGGCAAAGCATCGAGTGATGCCGCCACGCCGTCCAGTTGGCGGCCTCCATGATTCGAGACGATGATGCCATCAATACCGGCTTCCACTGCCAGTACTGCATCATCCGGATGAAGAATGCCTTTCAACAGGACAGGTAAATGCGTCTTTTTTTTGATTTTTTCGATTTTCTTCCAATCAAAGGATGGGTGATAGACATTTTTTAAGATGTCTTGGATAATCCCTTCATCACTCTTGTCTGACAGTGACGCCATAAACTCCGGATCATTGACGTAATTCGCTTTTCCGATGCCAGCGCGCAGCGGAGAAAACCCATTCCGCAAATCTTCTTCACGCCAGCCGAGCATGACGGTGTCCACTGTGACAACGATTGCTTCGTAGCCTGCCTGTTCTGCGCGTTTCAGCATGCTGAATGACACAGCTTCATCGTTTGACCAATAAAGCTGGAACCATCTCGGGTTTGTGCCCGCCGCTTCTGCAATGTCTTCCAATGAATAGCTGGAAACGGTACTGGCGATAAAAGGGACATGCCATTTGGCTGCTGCACGGACAGACGCTAAATCCCCGTCTTCATGTGCGAGCTTCTGCATGCCAATCGGCGCGAGCAGAAAAGGATGCTCATAGGTCTTCCCGAACAATGTAATAGAAGTATCAACGGACGAGACATCTTTCAGCATGCGTGGCAGAATCGCCCATTTTGAAAAGGCGGAACGGTTTCGCCGCAGCGTTTCCTCCGCTCCGGCACCCGAACGGATATGGCCGAACTTATGCGGCTCCATTTTCTGTTTGGCGCTTTCTTCCCATTCTTCATGCGTCAATGGTGAATCATTTTGCGAAATGATGCTTTTTAGCAGGGCATCCCCTTTTACAACATTGCTCATCATGCTCTCTCCTTTTTGCCAGCTCGTTAATCTTTTTTGAGGCGTGCCGAGAAATAGTTTCCAAGACTTTGAATTCCCTGAACGAGAAGAATCAGGATAAATACAGTCGCATACATGACATCTACTTCATAACGCAAATGGCCGTAGCGATACGCCAGGTCTCCCAATCCACCGGCTCCAACAAGTCCTGCCATTGCAGTAGCTCCGATCAATCCAACTGTCGCAATCGTCAAACCAAGGACAATGGACGAGCGCGATTCACGCAATAACACGTTCCAGATTATGTGCCTTGTCTTAATGCCCATCGCTTCATACGCTTCCCGAACACCGCTGTCTACTTCCAATAAAGAAGATTCCATCAAACGTGCGATGTATGGGGCCGTATAAATAACGAGCGGCACGATCACTCCCTGCACCCCAATCGTTGTACCGACCAATAGCTTTGTGAATGGCAAGATGAAAAACAACAGAATGATAAAAGGGATGGAACGGATAATATTGACAGCCAAATTCAGGATTTGGTAAACCCATTTGTTTGCCCAGGCTTGGCCGCGGCGTGTCAATACAAGCAAAATTCCTAGCGGTATTCCAAGAAATGCCGAAATCGCCAACGAAATGAGGACCATCTGTGCGGTTTCTACGAGTGCTGTCCCGATGAGGGGCATCCATTGTTCAATAAATGCATTAAATCTTTCCATATTGATCATCCCATTCCTCAATCATTACGCCCTGTTCCTTTAAAAAAGCCAGCGAGCGGCTAACTTCTTCCTTTGTCCCGGCAAGATGCACATCCAAATTGCCAATGACGCCATTCTTTAATTCCATAATATTCGCCGTTAAGATATTCGGTTTGACATTGAATTCTTTTGCCACTACCGCCAAAAGCGGTTCCCCTGTGGAAGCTCCCCGGAATGTCAGGCGCAGTACGGATCCACTTTTCTGCAGATTGCTGACAAATGCACGCGATAACTTGCGTTGCGAAATAGTATTCAGAAAACTTCTGGTCGTTTTGTGCTGTGGCTTTGAAAACAAATCAATTACCGGGCCGCCTTCTACAATTGCACCCGCTTCCATCACGTAGACATAGTCACATATTTTCTGAATGACCTGCATCTCGTGTGTAATCAGCAAAATGGTGATGCCGAATTCTTCATTGATTTTCAAAAGCAGCTCCAAAATCGATTCCGTCGTTTCGGGATCAAGTGCGCTGGTCGCTTCATCACTAAGCAAGACGTCCGGCTCTTGTGCAAGTGCCCGGGCGATGGCGACCCGTTGTTTCTGTCCACCTGACAATTGGCCAGGATAGGCGTTTTTCTTCTCCGCCAAGCCGACGATGGTCAAGTATTTTTCCACCCGCTTCGGAATTTCTGCCGCTGCCACACCAATCAGCTTTAACGGAATGGCGATATTCTCTTCGACCGTAGCGGTTCGAAGCAGATTGAACCCCTGGAAAATCATCCCGATGTTTTTGCGTTCTGCCAACAATTCGCTTTTAGTGAGTTCGGTAAATTCCCGGTCATTTATCCGGACTTTTCCGGCCGTAGGCGTTTCCAATAAATTCACACAGCGGATCAGCGTACTTTTTCCAGCGCCGCTATAGCCGATGACTCCGTGTATTTCCCCTTTTTTCACATGCAGAGACACATCATTCACCGCTCGGATAACGCCCTTTTTCGACTTGAATTCTTTAGATATATTTTCTAGATGAATCACGTTTGTTTCACTTCCCTTTACTAATAATGGTTACTGGCATGGAGCCAACAACCTCTTCAGACGTTCATGTCCATCTCTGAATCAGGAAAATTTAAACAGGAAAAAGCCTCTCTTTTCATAAAGAAAGGAGAGGCTTAAATTTTTTATAAATTCATCCTCTCTTATCTTCCAGAACGTCTCTGTTCTGATGGATTTAGCACCTTTCCACACGATTGGCATGGTTGGTTGCTGAGCTTCATAGGGCCATTCCCTCCGCTACTCTTGATAAGAGATTTTGTCGCTTATTCAATTCCTGAAACCTTATTGATTAACTTAGCTTACATATTCCGTAAAGTCAATGTGATTCCCGTGCTTCACTTCCTGATCACCAAGAAGGAACAATCGACCCTGGGAATTCCTGTTCGATGAATTCTTTTACTTCATCGCTGCGGTACAACTCAAGAAATTGAGTGATGGCTTCATCGTCTTTGTTTTCGATGCGGGATGCGACCAGGTTGACGTAAGGTGAGTCACTCGGTTCGATGAAAATTGAATCTTCAGCTGGAATATAGCCAGCTTCAAGGGCAAAGTTCGTATTGATGGCTGCTGCATCAAGCTCATCCAGTTGTCGTGGAATCTGCGCAGAATCCAGTTCGATAAACTCGTAATTTTTTTCATTTACCTCAATATCCATGACAGTTGCCTGAAGCCCTGCGCCTTCTTTCACTGTGATCAGACCGGCTTGTTCGAATAATGCCAACGCCCGTCCGCTATTGGTCGGATCACTTGGCACTCCGATTTTCGCACCTTCCGGCAAGTCTTTGACATCTGTATAATCCAATGAGTAAATGCCCATCGGGAACGTGACCGTATCACCGACGCGGACTAGTTCCAAGCCCCGTGTTTCATTCATTTCATCGAAAAACGGTTCGGTCTGGAACGAGTTTATGTCAATTTCCTTTTCAGACAACGCTACGTTGGGCATAACATAATCGGAGAAAACCTGCGTTTCGATCTTGTAATCCAATCCCTGCTCTTCTGCAAGTTCCGCCACTCTTCCAACGATTTCTTCGTGTGGTCCGCCTGTAACGCCGACCGTCAGGACTCCGTCACTGACAAGGCTCTCTGCTCCTTCAGTTGTGGCCTCTTCGTTGCCGCCGCAAGCTGCTAAAACCGCTGCTGATAAAACCAATACACTACCTGCTACCCATTTTTTCATGTTATTTCCCCTTTTCCTGCTTCTGTGCCTGCGCAGCGAATGAAACACTCTACTCCGCGCGGCATTCTAAGCTGTGATTTACTTTTTCCTCAAACCAAAATAAAAATGCCTCTCATAAAAGAGAGGCATTCAAAAAAAATTTGAGTTTCCACCTCTCTTATTTATCAAAATACTAGGTATTTTGCAGGATGTAGCACCTTTTAAAGGTAGAATTAATACCTGAAATGGTTGCTGGGCTTCACAGGGCCAGTCCCTCCGCCGCTCTTCATAAGAGATTGCATATTTAGTTTTCTTTTTTTTCATACTACTCAAGTCTTCAGAAAAAAGCAAGGGTTTTTCTATTTACCTCTATTTTGATTTCAGCAACAGAATGTTTTACTTCATTTTACAGTTATCCAGCTGTCCCCATTTTGCCCCTGTGCACCGCTCAATTATTATTATTTGTTACTCGCCATAAAAATGCAAAGGGAATCCTTTCAATTAAGATTTCGTGGATTTCCATATGCAATATGATTGTATATCTTAAATTGTTTCTTTCACAGGGTCGTAATTTCTTTTCCCAATATTCTAATCTTGACAATTCCTACCACTCTACTATACTTTAATAATATCCGATAGGAAAGGTAGGTTTTATTGCCGGTGATCCATTATGTTTATTGAAGCCAAGCAAATCAACAAAGTATATTTCGATAAAAACAATCAACCCAATACTGTTTTAAAAGACATCGACCTATCTATCCAAAAAGGCGAATTCGTTTCCATTCTTGGTCCGTCCGGCTGCGGCAAGTCCACGTTATTGTCGATGATTGCCGGCCTTGTCCCACCGACTTCAGGAGAAATCATCGTGGACGGAAAAAAAGTCGTAAAGCCGGGAAAAGACCGGGGAATGGTATTCCAGCAGGCTGCGTTGTTTCCCTGGATGAATGTAACTGAGAACGTCATGTTCCCGCTGCGCAAAGAAATGTCTAAGAAAGTGGGCCAGGAGCGCGCCCATCATTTTTTGAAAATGGTCCAGCTCAGCAATTATCCTTCCCATTATCCCCATGAATTATCCGGCGGTATGCAGCAGCGTGTATCCATTGCCCGGTCGTTGGCAATGGATCCTGCCGTCCTATTGATGGACGAACCTTTCGGCGCCTTGGATGAACAGACAAGAAGCCGCCTTCATGGGCAGCTTGAGGAAATTTGGATTGATACAAAAAAGACCATCGTCTTTGTCACCCACAGCATTTCGGAATCGATCAAATTGTCTGATCGTATCATTGTCATGGGCACGCGGCCGGGAACCATCTTGACCGACATCACAGTGGACATCCCGCGCCCCCGTGAACAGCACCGGCAGAAAATCGCCGCATTGGAAGAGCAAATCATGGCTCTTTTGAAAACAGAAATCGATAAAGTCATAGATGAGGAGCAAGCATATGAAGCCGGCAGTTAAACGCATCATTTTCTTCGCCGCGCTCATTGTTTTCTGGGAACTGGGTTCCCGCTTTGAGTTGTGGCACGAAACCATACTCCCTTCCCCCATCAGTGTCTACGATTCATTAGTGGCGGGATTTGCAGACATGACACTGGTCTATGACCTGATCGCCAGTTTTCGTAGGCTGCTGATCGGTTTGGTAGCCGCTGTCATCATCGGTACCGGCGTCGGCATTCTGCTGGCACGCTCGAAGACGGCGGACGAAACACTCGGCACTTTGGTGCTCGCTCTGCAAAGTGTGCCAAGCATCGTCTGGCTGCCTTTGGCCATGATGTGGTTCGGCCTTGGCGAAGGCTCCATCATTTTCGTCGTCATTCTTGGCGGAACATTCGTCATGATTCTGAATGTCCGCACCGGCATCAAGAACGTCGATCCATTGTTCATCAAAGCTGCACGGACGATGGGATCGAATGGCCTGGACTTGTTCGTTAAAGTGATCATCCCCGCATCTGTCCCCTACTTTGTAACGGGTGCGCGCTTGGCGTGGGCGTTTGCCTGGCGCGCATTGATGGCTGGAGAACTCCTCAGTTCCGGGCCCGGGCTCGGATACACGCTGCGGTATGCATCCGATTTCGGCAATATGTCACTGGTCATCGGTGTGATGATCATCATCGGCGTCGTCGGCGCAATTGTCGACCTGATGATTTTCCAGCGAATCGAAAAGAACGTCCTCAAGCGTTGGGGATTAGAGACATAAAAAATAAGAATTGCAGCAAAGCAGTATCCCGATTAACTATTTCAACACACAGGAGGAATTTATCTTATGAAACGTATTTTTTCACTTATTGCACCTGTCGCTTTGGCAGGCATTTTGGCAGCCTGCAGTTCACCTGATGCAAGCGAAGATTCATCTTCTGTCACCATCGGCTATTTCCCGAATCTGGATCACGTTCCTGCCATGGTCGCAAAAGATCAGGCATTGTATGAAAAGAACCTGGCAGACGGCACTACGGTTGAATACGTCACGTTCGCTGATGGCGCGGATTTCATGACCGCACTGAAAACCGGTGACATTGATGCCGGCCTTGTAGGTCCTGGTCCAGCCATGAACAACTACACGAACGGCGCAGATGTGACCATGATTGCCGGCGGTGCTTCAGGCGGCACAGTCGTCATGGCAAGAAACGGCAGCGGCATTGAATCCATTGAGGATTTTGCTGGCAAGACGTTCATTACGCCGCGCGTCGGCTGCACACACGATGTTCAATTTGAAACCTACATGAAAGAAAACGGCATCACATCAAACCGCATCGGCGGCGAAATGCTTCACCAGACAGGCAACCCTGCCCAATACGAAGCAATGTTCGCCACTGAAAAAGTCGATATAGCAGTAGCTCCGGAACCTTGGGCTTCTGTACTCAAGCAAAATACGGGCGCTAAAGTCATCATTGAAGCGGATGAAATTTCATTCGGCACGACAATGCCCGCTTCCGTTCTGGTGACTTCAAGCAAACTGATTGAAGAAAACCCGGAAATGGTCCAAGGCATTGTCGATGCACATAAAGAAGCGACTGAATTTATCGCTCAACAGCCGGATGAGGCAAAAGAAATCACCATCAACTCAATCGATGACATCACGGGCCAGAAGCTGGAGGCTTCCATCATCGATGGCGCATGGGACAACATGATCTTTGATACTGCCATATCTCCTGAAGAAATCCAGGCATTCGGCGATTCTTCTTTCGACTTGAAGTTCCTGAAAAAGCAGCCTGATTTCGCTTTGTTGACGGATACGCAGTTTTTGGAATAATGATTCACCTGACAGCAGAATTTTTTTCTGCTGTCTTTTTATGTCCTTTTTCCGCTGAAACATTCCTTCTTTACGTTTTCCCAACTGCCAATAAACATGCAAAAGCCATCCTTGAATTCGGCTGAATTCATCGAGGATGGCTTTTGTGGTATGCAATTGTTGTGCATAAACGAAATCTTTCTGTGCACAAGGGCACGATTTAACTAACTGCTAATAGCTCAGATGGTCTTAAGCTTAAAGACCTCTCGCTTTGAAACGAGATCCGCCGTGTTCTTCCGGTATTCCTCGTAATGAGGGGAACCGACATGGCTCTCCAAAGCGCCCTTGTCTTTCCATGTTTCGTGAAGAACAAACGTGTCGTCTTCGATGGATTGATGGAGAACATAGTTTAAGCAACCTGCTTCTGCTCGAGAAGCTTCTAGTACTTTGTTCAACTCTGCTAATAATGGGCCTGCCATGTTTTCTTTCGGCTTCAGTATTGCCGTAATTACGATAGGTTCCATATCTCAGTTTTCCTGTTTGTTTCTTTTATCAAAAGCCTTCACCAATTCTTCGGCTAATGCTTCAGAAGAAAACGGGTCGCGCCCGGTCACCAATTGGTCATTGCCCCATACCACTTTTTGGTCGGCGCTATAATTTGCTACTTTGCTCATTTCCCCTTCCAGGCTGAATGGCAGAATGGCAGGAAGCCCTTCAGGTTCGACCGCTTCCGGATACCCTGTTACGTTCAAGCCGGAAATGATGCTTTTGCCATCCGGACGTTTTGTCCAAAGTAACGGAGCCGGTCCGTGGCATACGGCCGAAACGATATTTCCGTTGTCGTAAACGGTATTGATGATCTTATGCAGCGTTTCATTTTCAGCCAGGTCATACATAGCCCCGTGGCCACCTACGATGAATACTGCGTCATAGTCTTCCGGCGTAATATCCGAAAGTTTTTTTGTGTTGTCCGCTAATCCCGATTCATACATTTTTTTGTATTTGCCTTCCGGATCAGTTTCTTTAGTGATGCTGGCCTGGTCGATTGTCGGTTTGCCCCCGAGTGGTGAAGCCAAGTCCATCTGATGGCCCGCTTTTTCCAATATCTCCATCGGTGCAAATAATTCTTCACCCCACCAGCCGGTTTCGTAATTGTTTTCTGTGTCCTTGTGTCCACTTGATAGCACTGCTAATACTTTAGCCATTTTCTGTTTCCTCCTCTAATTTATAAATCATCTTGATACTAGTTGTTCCCGAATGTTTTCCGGCTTAAACAAACTAACAAGAGAGACAATTCCAGTCCCTGAGTTCTTGGAAAGCAGTTTCAAAAAAGCTTCTTACTGCATTTTATTTTTTAACAGTTAAAAAGCAGACACACAAGCTCTTTGAAAGAAGCTTGTGTATCTGCTTTTATTTGCGCCCTTAAAGGCTTTATTCGAGAGAATGACATCGCTTCTTCACTTCAAAATCCGCTTTTCTTTCGCTTCCTTCAGCCACATCGGAAATTCATTCAACAACTGATCATATAATTCTTCATCAGATACTTTGCTGATGTCTTCGAGATGGAAAAAGTTCGCGTTGTCGACGACGCGCCCTTCCATTGTATCGAGTCTTCGCAATACATCAAAATTCGAGTCGCCAATCCCGACAAACTGCCAAAAGATTGGCTGCCCTGATGATTCCACAATGAATTTCTTGATGCTCGATTTGCATCCGCCATCATTGATGAAGACAAGAAACACCGGCTCATCACTCGGGTCCTGTTTCGTATACTTGCGGATAACATCTTGCATCACTTTCGGCTCGTCGTTGCGGCCGAATTTATGAACGCCCTCATTCGACAGGATGTTTTTTTCCACATACCCCATGAATGTCGCTTCGGTCGCTGCCGGCAGCCGTGAGAATTCATTGTCGTAGACCCAAACATCCAACTCGCCGTCATCATCGAACTGGCTCGCGACCGCCAGCACCCGCTCTACCACATCCTGTACGACGCCTTCTTTGTACAATTTTCTCATCGAACCCGAAATATCAAGCACAACACCGACTCTCGCTGAAACCCCAGTCAACTTCTTCTTCTCCAACACAATCGTTGCCGCTTTTTTCTTCAATGAGATTCCACTGATTTTCTCTTCTTTTTCCTGCTTTTTAAAAAGACCCATTTTTTCAAATAAACCCAAAACGTACGCCTCCTATATACTTCTTTTTTAAAAGTATAACCTCTTAGCGCTAGCAATGACATCTTTTGCCTATAAATGTAAATTATTAAAAAAATAGTAAATGAATACTTCTTCCGCTTGCCTCAAAAGGATATAGATTTTAGAGACGTTAAAATTTTTTCCATTTCCAGATTCATTTGCTTCTACGTTCAATATTTTTATATAATTGGAAATGTATTCAAAACATAGACGCAATTTAAAAATTGGAGGATATAATTATGGCCATCACCGCCGTTGAATCAAAATCACAGCGATTTCTGAAAGATTGGAGTCTGTTCGAAAAATTTTGGCTCCTCATTTTCACAGCGATTAATATTTACTTGTTTTTTGCTTGGGACGACACGCTTCTCGGCCTTATCAGTTCTCTCACCGGCATGCTGTGTGTGCTTTTAGTGGCAAAAGGAAAGATTAGCAATTATTACTTCGGCATCATTCAGACTTCTACTTATGCATACATTTCTTTCACTTACGGATTATATGGAGAAGCAATGCTTAACGGCCTTTTTTACTTCCCTATTCAATTTATCGGATTGTACTTATGGCGGCGAAATACTATTAAGAATAAAAACAGTGTGCAAGGTGAAGACATTACTGTTAAAACGATGAACATGCGTTCTTGGCTCTATACCGTAATTGCCATTGTCATCGGGACTATTCTGTATGCCATCCTGCTTCAGGCAATCGGCGGCCGGTCTGTCGGTCTTGATTCCGCCACGAATGTATTATCCGTTACAGCTCAGATTCTTATGCTGAAACGATTTGCTGAGCAATGGCTAGTCTGGATTCTGGTAAACATCCTTTCCATCATTCTTTGGGTTGTTACGCTGGATGCAACAGCAGGCAACGACTATACATTGGTTGTGATGTGGACTGCTTTCCTTGTGAACTCAATTTATGGATACTACAACTGGAGAAGAATGGCTCAAAAACAAGTATTAGCAGAGGAGATTAGTTAAATGGTGATGGGGAAGGTTGGAATGTATGGCGGCAAATTTTTGATTATTCACCAAGGACATGTGAGTGCGATGATCCGTGCCAGTACGATGGTAGAGGAGCTGCATGTCGTCCTTACTCACGACGAGGAGTATGAACGTGAATTTTACTTTAATGGCACGACAATGAAACCTATACCATTCCATCAGCGGCTTCGCTGGTGGAACGAACTCACGAAAGACCTCCCTCATGTTAAAGTCCATGCCATTGCTGAAAAGCAGACAGGCGAATTCTATGACTGGGAGAAGGGTTCCATTGCTATCAAGGCGGCAATCGGAAAAGAAATCGATACGGTGTTTAGTTCTGAACACGCATATGGCGAACATTTTGAGAAGCTTTATCCAGGAGCGACGCATGTTGTTCTGGATGCAGAACGTCGGACCTATCCAATCTCAGCTACACAGATACGCGAAGAAGGTGCTATGAAACACTGGGCAATTATTCCTCACGTGGTCCAACCTTATTTCGTCCGCACAGTTGTGGTGGTTGGAACGGAAAGCGCCGGAAAATCGACGCTGGTTAAAAATCTTGCAAACTTGTATAACACAAGTTATGTAGAGGAATATGGGCGCACGTTTTATGAAAATATCGGGGCCGAAATCGCCATTGAATCAGACTTCCCGAAAATCGCTTTTGAGCACAAATACCATGAAGAAGAACAGGCAAAGCGCGCCAATAAGCTGCTCTTTATCGACACGGAAGCAAATGTCACGCAGTATTTTTCCTGGGCCTACCTGGGTTTCGAACAGACCGTCTTGACTCAAATAGCGGCCCTTCAGCGTTATGATTTGTGGCTCTTTCTGGAGCCTGATGTGAAGTGGGTGGACGATGGCACCCGGTCATTCGGCGAACAGAAGATTCGAGAGCGCAACAACGACTATTTAAAAGCCATACTCGACCGCCAAAATATCCTTTACCATTCGATCAGCGGAAACTACTACGAACGTCTGGAGCAGGCGATCGAGCTGGTTGACGATGTTTTGGAAGAAAAACTTTTCAGCAATACAGCAGAATAAATAATCTCCCAAAAGGAGCATTTCCATTTCACCAACTGGTCCCAAACACTCCCTGTGAGCGGCTCAATTATGATTACCTGCGGACTCCGTTAAAAATACGAAAGCCATCTCCGAAATTGATTGATTTCATTAAAGGTGGCTTTTTTCTATGCAATTGCAGCTCATAAACTGAATCGTTCCGTTTACAGGGATGCGATACGTTGATTTCCAGACCAAGGGCAGCTCGGTTATAAGTATGAATAAAACAAATAGCCGCTCCAAGGAATGTTGATCTCCTCGGAGCGGCTATTTATGTGTCTGCTATTATTTAGGCAACGCACTTAAACCGTCTGCCTAGGAAAAAGCCCCTTCCCATTCCTAATAAATCTCCATACCGCCGCAATCAAGAATATGACAATACCAGCAATCAGAACCCCCTGAATGGCCGTCGACAACTCCGGGTTCACCTCGCCGCTCCTATACGTAGCGTAGATCCCGAAGAACGCCCATGCCAAAGGAAGCGGGAAGGCAGCGTTTTTGTACCGTGACAAGTAAACAAGCACAAACGCGATGGCAACCCCCAATATGATCAGCGTCCAGATCGAATAGGAAATGCCGAAACCGTTCCATTCCAGCTGCACCAAAAGCAACGCTGTGTTGACGACGGTCGCAATGGTCACCCACGCAGCGTAGAGCGTAAAGCTGAGTCCTGCCAAGGTCGATGGAACTTCGAAGCGGTGGGTATAGATTTTTCCGATGATGAGGAACAATGAGAACAGCAGGCCGATGATCAAAATCGTGGAGATGCCTATCCATTCATAAGAGAATGCGACGATCCAGGCCATGTTGAACAGCGAGCTCAGGATAAACCATGGCGAGATCAACAGGATCAAACGGCTGACGTTCGCATCTTTCCTTTTGATGAACAGATAGACCAGCGTAATCAGCACGAGCGTATAGATCACGCCCCAAATCGAAAACGTAAACGGCGCCGGGGAAATCAGCGTCATGTATCGGTCGGAGATGTCTTTCTGGCTATTCCCAGCGAAAAAGCCGGAAGATCCGAGGTAATTGACGCCGAGCGTCACAAAATAAGCAATTAAATTTAATACGGTGAATAGTGTTGTCTTCTTCAATGTGTTTTCATCCATAGTGAACTCCTCCTCCCAATATTTTTTTCGTTCACAAGAACTTGATCAACTCCAACTCCGCAGCACCTATTCCTTATCTACCCCTTCACGCCTTTTCTTAGCCACTTCGCCGTCAATGTTTCCGACTGGAGCATGCTTTCCGGTGTCCCTTCAAACAAGACTTCGCCGCCTTTTTTCCCGCCTCCTGGACCCATTTCGATGACCCAGTCACTCGCCGCAATAAAGTTTAAATTGTGTTCGATGAGGATGACCGAATTGCCTTTGTCGACAAGCCCCTGGAAAACGTCCAGCAGGTGCGCGTTGTCTTTCGTGTGCAGACCCAACGACGGTTCATCCAATAAATAGATTTGCCCTTCTTTTTTCAGGTGGCTGGCAAGTTTGAGGCGCTGCACTTCTCCTCCGCTCAACGAACTTGTCGTCTGGCCGAGTGTCAGGTAACCCAAGCCGACATCTTTTAACGTATCCACTTTTTTGACGATTTTCGGCATTTTTAAATACTGATTGGTTTCGTCGATCGACAGTTCCAAAATCTCCACGATATTTTTTCCTAAGTGGCGGTGGGACAGGGCTTCGTCTGAATACCGCGTCCCTCTACAGGCTTCACATGTGACGGTCACGGGATCCGCAAAAGCCACATCCGGCGAAGTGACGCCTTTGCCCTCACAGACCGGGCAGGCTCCCGATGAATTAAAGCTGAACAAGCCCACCGGTTGTCCCGTTTCTTTGGCCAGAATCGACCGGATATCATCCATGATTCCCATATAAGTCGCGAGTGTCGACCGGCTGGACGTTCCGATGCTGCCCTGGCCCACTGAAATGGTTTCAGGATAGTTGTCGGTAAATGCGTCGAACATTAACGAACTCTTGCCGGAACCTGAAACGCCGCATACCGACACGAGGACGTTTTTCGGAATGTCCACACTGACATTTTTTAAGTTATTGGCCGAAGCATTTTTGATCGAAAAACTGTTTTCTGCCTGTCGCGGGGTTTTATTCACGCTGACCTTATGATCCAAATCGGTGATGGCTGAAGCTTTCTTTAACCCCGCCTGTGCGCCTTGATACACCACTTCGCCGCCGTTCACTCCAGCTCCCGGACCCATTTCGATGATTTCATCCGCCGTTTTGATGACCGCTAAATTGTGTTCAATCACGACGACAGTGTTGTAATTGTCTCTTAAATTTTTCAACATGTGCGTCAGCATGTCGATTTCTTCCGGATGAAGCCCTGCACTCGGTTCATCGAAAATATACGTGATGTTGTTCAGGCTGCTTCCTAAATGGCGGGCGATTTTCACGCGCTGCGCTTCGCCGCCCGACAGCGTGCCCACTTTTCGCGCCAGACTCAAATAACCCAAGCCCAGGTCCACCAGCTGTTTGACATTCGGGTAGGCCTGTTGCGCGATGGATGTGCCGACCGGGTCTTTTATATTCGCCAGTTCCCCCAGCAGATCCGTCATTTCCAAGTGGTCGTATTGGGCGATATTGAGCCCGTTGATTTTGCATTCCAGTACTTTCGGGTTCAATCCTGAACCTTCGCAGGTCGGACACGGTGTATTTGTGGTCATCGCCAGCACGTCATCCTGGGACGTTATTTTCAGTTTCGTGAGGTCCCGGTTAATGTACAGGCGAATAAACCGGGGAAGGATGCCGTCCCATTCAATGTCCCTATTGCCTACTTTGTAATAATAAGTGCTAAATGCCCGCTCGCCGGACGGCGGCCCGTAGACCAGAAGATTGTATTTTTCTTCCGTGAAATCTTTGATGGGGAGATCGGGGTCGAACAATCCGCCGTCCACCATCCATCTGCCCTGCCAGCCGGGCGGCGCCAGCGGCTTGAATCGCACTGCAGAGTCTCTGAGTGACTTCGTGTGATCGATAAGTTTGTGGATATCCGGCGCCACGATTTCTCCGAAGCCGTTGCAGACCGGACAGTTGCCGAAAGAACTTTCACTCGAAAATTCGGTAGCTGAGCCGATTGGCGGACTGCCGATCCGTGAAAACAACAGCCGGATCAACGGGTCAATATCCATATAAGTGCCGACCGTCGAGCGAGAATTATTCCGCACCGGTTTCTGTTCCACGACAACCACCGGGCTCAGGTGCTGCATCAAGTCGGCATGCGGCCTTTCGTACCTCGGCATCTGATGCCGGATATACAGTGGATAATTCAACGTCATTTGTCTTCTGCTTTCTGTTGCCAACGTATCAAATACAACTGAGCTTTTCCCTGAACCTGACAGGCCGGTAAAAACATTGATTTTTTCTTTCGGGATATTTAAATCGATATTCTTCAAATTATTTTCGCGAAGCCCCCGCAATATGATTTCATCTCTTTTATCTGGCATTTCGACATTCTCCTTTTCCAATCAAATCGAGGAATTATCTTGCTGTATATGTTGAACAAAAGAATTTAAAGTTTATACATCGCTTCGGTCGCTTTGGGCATGGCTTTCGCAATGAGCCGAGAAGAACACTCGTCTCATCGCTTCGCCTAGCCCCGTAACGCGCCTCCGCTAAGAGATCTCTCGATATGGAGCAAAACAGCGGAGAAAACCATACTGCTCCTGCATCGCTTCGCTGCTTCGTCGCAAAGACTTACCCTTGCAGGCTACGGTCAAGTCTTGCCTGCGGGGCAGCGTAGCGACGAGACAGCCGAGACCCCGCAGGAAGCGTAGCGACCGAGTAGGCTTGAGAGCGAGCCCGCGGCAAGCGAAGCTGTTTTGCGGAATATCGACAATTATAAATCAGTAGTTCAACTTACATAGTAAAATGATTCCCTATTTTGGTCAGACTCACACAAACATAACTAAAAGCCGCTCCGAGAAATGTTAATTTCCTCGGAGCGGCGATGTATGCAGGTTTGTTGTATATGGTGAATTGTGTTCTTCACAGGGGCGCGATTCAAGGCCGGACTGTCTGTCGGACCTTTTCTATATGGAGTTTGTAGGGACAGGAGAAAGGGAAAACAGGAGCAACCGCGAATCTGAAAGCAGGGATTCAAGTAAAGTCGATATCCTATATTTTTAAAGAGAAGATCTGGCTGACTCCTGCATTAAACAGTTTAGAGGCATTGATTTTATCATTGCCCACTTTTTTTGACTTGGTTTTCATCGAACGGTTCATCGCTTCCATTCCTTCTGTCTTTCTCACTGATGTAGAAGCTAAACAAACCATAATATTTTATATAAGACGTTTTATCAGATCACCTATCATACGAAGCAGGACATATCGGTATTTTCAACAGTGACAGTTGCGATGACTGTGGCTAGTAATTTCGGGAAGGAGGGGGACCATGCCAAACAACCAGCTGTTTGAAGGCATTGTTTTTTTGAATGATTTATCTTTAGTAGAGTTTTTTCTATTTTTTGTTTACGTGTCACTGATTTTTATTGTGAAATCGTCCGTACTTTGGCTGATCCGCTTTTTGATAAAGGGCCGGTCCTTTAGAAACCGTGTATATCCAAT
>DATISS010000130.1:0-5979 GCA_035468565.1 Planococcus sp. (in: firmicutes) | reverse complement strand
ACAGGCAGGCATGTTAACCGCTACACCACGGGACCATTTGGTTGCGGGGGCAGGATTTGAACCTGCGACCTTTGGGTTATGAGCCCAACGAGCTACCGAACTGCTCCACCCCGCGACAATAATATAGTAGTACTTTGTTTTCCTTACGCTTGCTGCTTCATGGACATCTGCATCGGCTTCGCCTGCTTCGATGTTACTGCGCCGTCTTCGTACGGCTTGTTGCTCCACCCCGCGACAATAATATAGTTGTACTTTGTTTCTCTTACCCAATCGCTTGCTTATGTATAAAAGAAATGACCCCTACGGGATTCGAACCCGTGTTACCGCCGTGAAAGGGCGGTGTCTTAACCGCTTGACCAAGGGGCCGATTGGCTCCGAAGGTAGGACTCGAACCTACGACCATCGCATTAACAGTGCGGTGCTCTACCACTGAGCTACTTCGGAATAGTGCTGCCAAGTGCTGTTTAAGTACTTGTCGACTTTTTCTATTATAAAGAGCCTTTAGGGAATCGTCAACACTTATTTTCACACATCTACTTTGGCAGCAAAATTGATGCTTACAGCTGAGCAATCCGGCGGAAACGAAATCACAGTTTGCGGTGCAGAGCTTTGGCGGCTCAACACCGGATTCCTATATCCCCATTTAACATTTCCCCATTATCTTAATCGCCAGTTTCCCAGAGCACTTGCCGCAACGGTAACGCTCGACATTCATCCGGATTTTACGCTCGTACTCCGTGCTGCACGCAATGCATTCGTAAATATAGCGTTTGTCCGAGCGCTGATTCGCTCTCGGCACAACTGCCGAACAAAAGCGCGGCGACCCTGTCTCCTTCAGCAATCCCCGGAAGTCCGCATCCCGATGCTTATAGCCGCGCCCTTCCAAATGGAGGTGGTAATGGCACAACTCGTGTTTTATGATGCCTTCCAGTTCGGCATACCCGAATTTTTCATATGACTTAGGGTTGATTTCGATATTGTGTGAACGCAATAAATACCTGCCGCCTGTTGTCCGCAAACGCGTATTGAAAACTCCCTCATGACGGAAAGGCTTATGGAAAAAGATAGTTGAGATTTCTTTGATCAGTTCGGTCAGTTCCTGATTGGTCATGGCTAACTCCTTATTTTGAGCTCAGTGTGTTTCTCTTATACTTGAATTTTACCGAGCATAGCACAGCTCCTTAAAAAAATCAGCAAAAAAGAGCCGTTCGTTTGACGGCTCTTTGGGCTGTGCTTTATGATTCTGTCTGATCTTTCGGCTGCAGCATCGTTAAGGCGATGCGCCCTTTGTCTTTCTCCACTTTCTCGACCCAAGCCGTGACGATATCGCCGACAGCCACTACATCAAGCGGATGCTTTACAAAGCCTTTTTTCAATTTCGAAATATGGACGAGCCCGTCCTGCTTCACGCCGATGTCGACAAACGCGCCAAAATCGACGACATTGCGCACAGTGCCTTGCACTTCCATACCCGTCAGGAGGTCTTCCATTTTCAGAATATCGTTTTTCAATAACGGCTGCGGGAATTCATCGCGCGGATCGCGGTTCGGCTTTTTCAGCGCGTCGAGGATATCCTGCAACGTGATTTCTCCGACGCCCCACCTTTCGCTCAGCTCAGTCAGCTGAAGAGCCGACAATTTCTCCGCAGTTGCCGGCGTACCGACCTCCGTCTTACCCGCTCCCACCAATTCCAGTAGTTTCTCAGCCACGCTATAGCTTTCGGGATGGATACCAGTGGCGTCGAGCGGGTTCTTGCCTTCTGGAATCCGCAGAAATCCGATGGCCTGTTCGTACGTTTTTGCACCTAAGCGCGGAATCTTCTTCAACTGGGCACGCGATGTAAAGCGCCCATTCTCGTCCCGCATCTTGATGACATTTTCAGCGACCGTCTTGCTGAGGCCAGCGACATACTGCAATAAAGACGCAGACGCCGAATTGACGTTGACGCCTACCTGATTGACCGCCGTTTCCACGACGAACGTCAATTGATCGGCCAGCTTTTTCTGGGAGACATCGTGCTGATATTGCCCGACGCCCACCGCTTTTGGATCGATCTTCACAAGTTCCGACAACGGATCTTGCAGACGGCGTGCGATGGATGCGGCACTGCGCTCTTCGACTTGGAGATTCGGGAACTCGGTGCGGGCTACTTCAGATGCAGAATAAACACTCGCCCCTGCTTCGTTGACGATGACATATGAAATGTCTGCATCAGTTTCCGCCAGAAAGTCCGCAACGAATTGTTCCGTTTCACGCGAAGCCGTGCCGTTGCCGATCGCCATGATCTGTATCGGGTATTTCGACACAAGAGCCTTCATCGTCCGTTTCGCTCCCGCTTGGTCATTTTTCGGAGCATGCGGATAGATGACCGCGACTTCCAATAACTTGCCCGTTTCATCAATGACTGCCAGTTTACATCCTGTGCGATAGGCCGGATCGACCCCAAGTACTATTCTATTTTTCATCGGCGGCTGCAATAAGAGATTCCGCAAGTTCTCCGAAAAGATATGGATTGCTTGCGTTTCCCCTTTTTCACTGAGCTCGGTGCGGATTTCGCGTTCAACTGAAGGCTGGATCAGCCGTTTGTAGCTGTCTTCGATCGCCTGTGCCACAAATTCCGCGGATGGCGCATGCGATTTGATCCATTTGTTTTTCATCAATGCCACGATCCGGTCAGTCGGCGGATGGATCGATACCCGGAGGACGTCTTCCTTCTCCCCGCGATTGATGGCCAAGATCCGATGCGGCACTATCTTGCTGACAGCTTCTTCGTAATCGTAATACATTTCGAAGACTTGCTTCTCATCTTCATGGTTCTTCTTGGCGGCCGTCAAAATTATTCCATCCTTGCGCGTCATGTAACGGACCTTTTCCCGGATATCCGGGTCATCTGCGAACACTTCAGCCATTATGTCCTGTGCACCGTGAATCGCTTCTTCGGCAGTGGCCACGCCGGTTTCCACATCGACAAACTCAGCCGCCTTTTTCAAAACATCGCCGGTTGATGATGACAGGAGCCAGTCCGCCAACGGCTGAAGCCCCTTTTCTTTCGCGATTGTCGCTTTGGTCCGGCGCTTTTGTTTATACGGGCGATAAAGATCTTCCAGACGCTGCAATACAGTCGCCGCTTCGATCGCTTTTTCCAGCTCATCTGTCATTTTTTCCTGTTCAGCGATTGAACGGATGACTTCAACTTTCCGCTGCTCCAGGTTTTGTATGTATGTATAACGGTCTTCAATCGATTTGATCTGCACTTCATCAAGTGAACCCGTGGCTTCCTTGCGATAACGGGCAATGAACGGAACTGTGTTGCCGTCATCTAATAACCCTATAACTTGCTTGACCTGGTCTGCGCGAACACCGGTTTCTTTGGCGATCAACGCATGGATTTTCTGCATTTCCACAAAACCACTCTCCTTCATTTCCTTAAAAACGGATAAAATTTCAGACGGGCGCGGGCGCCTCCGCTTTTCTTATTTTAGCATAAAAAAAGAAGCCCACTCATTTGAGGAGGCTCCCTGCTATGAACGTGGCGTCGTCGCCCGTTTTGATTTCTCGGAGAATATCGTAATAAAGGCGCTCAGGAATTCCTGCCCGTCTCATCATCACTTTCGGATTCCGCAGTTCCACTCCATCAGAATGGATGAGGAACAAGTCATCTTCTACATAAGTGTAGAGTTGGGTACGTAATTTTTGTGGGCGTCCTGACAAATACCCCATCACCGGCAACGGATAAATCATCTCATCCGTTCCTCTGCGGTAAAGGTAGAATCGGATATTTCCCACACAGCTGTATTCCAGCGTTTTCTTTTTAAAGTCGACTTTGAAAATCGCTACTGCTGCGCCTCTTTTTTGCACCATCAAATCATTGAAACGCCCCATAAGGGAGTCGATCGATTCGTGGTGATACTGCTCTAGAATTTGCGGAATGACCTGTGACGATTCACGCGCCACAGGTCCATTTCCAAGTCCATCGGCTACCGAGCAAATGAAATAATCGTCCGTCAATACAGTATGGTAGCTGTCGCCGGATTCATAATTCCCGTGTTTTGCTTCATTGAAAATACAGGCTTCAACGTAATTGTGGTTTATAGTCTCCACTAGGACACTCCACCTGCAGCCAAAATGGCTTCTTGCAATTTCTTGATCGCCTTGCGCTGCAGACGGGACACGTGCATTTGAGAAATCCCCAGTTTGTCGCCGGTTTCTTTCTGGCTCAGCTGCTCTATGTAGGTATACTGGATGATCTGCTTTTCCCGATCAGAAAGCACATTCATCGCATTCGCTACAAGCATGCGCTGATCCGCTTTTTCATAGCCATCGTCTTCTTGTCCGACAACGTCGAATAAAGTCACCGTACTACCATCGGAATCGGCTTCCAGTGAATGGTCCATAGACAAAGCTTGATAGCTCTTGCCCATCTCCATCGCTTCCAGTACATCGTCTTCTTCTACATCGAGGTATTCTGCGATTTCCCAAACTTGTGGAGAACGTTGAAGTTCCCGGGTCAGCACTTCGACAGTAGATTTGATGCGGGGCCCAAGTTCCTTGATGCGGCGCGGAACATGGATCGCCCAAGTTTTATCACGCAGAAAACGCTTAATTTCGCCAATGATGGTCGGCACTGCGAAAGCTTCGAAACTTCTTCCGAAAGATGGGTCATAGCGGCGGATTGCTCCGAGGAGCCCCAACATCCCGACTTGTGCGATGTCTTCATGGTAGGATTTACCATTTGAATACTTGCGCGCTATGGATTCCACTAGCCGCTTGTAATTCATGACAAGCATCGTTTGGGCTTCTTCATCTTCCGTTTGCTGATAAGCCTCAATCCATTCAAGCACCTGCTCTTTGGTCGGCTGATTAGGATGAGATCGTTTCGACATCCTCTTCCACCTGCTCTCCTCCAACATACTTTGTCATGAAGACCGTGACGCCTTCCTGATGATGGACTTTTACTTCATCCATTAATGTTTCGATCAAATAAAGGCCAAGTCCTCCTTCGCGAAGAAAATCTCCTTCAACCTGGTCATGGTATGGACCCACTTTCGCCTTTGTTTCTTCAAAATTGAAGCTTTGGCCATGGTCAGCAACCATTATTTCAATTTTATCACCATAAAGAGCGCAGCCGATTACGACTTCGCCGTCTTCATCATCGCTGTATGCATGCTGAACCGCATTGGTAACAGCTTCACTGGAAGCAATCTTCAAATCTTCAATATCGTCATAAGTAAAACCGATTCGGCTTGCCAATCCCGATATTGTCAGGCGCGCGACGCCGACATATTGCGATTTAGCAGGAACACGCATTTCAACATAATCAAAAGGACGCATGTTAATTACCACCTTTTCCAGCTGATTCGATATCCATGATATCACCTAAACCAGTAATATCGAACAATCGTTTTAAACGGGCAGACAAGCCACTCAGTTTTAAATGCCCACCTTGAGAATTAACCGATTTATAAAAAGCAACAAATACACCAAGTCCGGTACTATCCATATAATTTACATCTGAAAGATCCAGATCAGCATTCAACGCTTCAATATTTTGATAAGGTTCTAATTTCTCCCGAAGAACCGGTGCAGTATGTGAATCAATTTCCCCGCGAATATGTCCCTTAAGGACTCCATTCGATTCTTGCAATTCAACTTGAATATTCATCTTTTGACACCCCGTTTTTCTATAATTGGCATAAATTAAAAAAAGCCACTGTACATTTGTTTACCACAACATAATGGCAGTTAAACATACAGTCAGACTTTTTTGTAAATCACTAATGTAAAGTCATCGCTCAACTCTGCATTCTGCATGCGCACCAATTCATCATAGACATATTGGACAATCGCCTGGGCAGGTTCGTCTTTTTTTCGCAGGATCAAGTCATTGATCACTTCGCGATCGATGAATCCATCAGCAGTCCGGCCTTCCGTTACTCCATCCGTCATCATGATGACCAGATCATTTTTTTTCAATTCCAC
>DATISS010000129.1:0-4567 GCA_035468565.1 Planococcus sp. (in: firmicutes) | reverse complement strand
AATTTATCCTGTGTTAGCAAAAAAGCGGCGCTTACCAAGCGGAAGATCAAGCCCTTTAATATGAAAAGCCGTTAGCGGTCGCTAACGGCTCTTTTTAA
This sequence comes from Planococcus sp. (in: firmicutes), assembly GCA_035468565.1. Classification (GTDB taxonomy): domain Bacteria; phylum Bacillota; class Bacilli; order Bacillales_A; family Planococcaceae; genus Planococcus. The sequence continues at coordinate 4,469 of DATISS010000129.1, read as the reverse complement.
AGCAAGGGCGCATTCCGCCACAGGCGAAATGCCACGAATGGTGATTTCTGCGAGAAGATTCTTAGGTTAAGCGGTGTTCCAGTGGCGATAAAAGGTGTTGGAAAGGCGTTGACATGTATTCGTGGAATTTCATCCTGCGTTAGCACGATGTCAACATGCGTTGCTCAAAATTTATCCTGTGTTAGCAAAAAAGCGGCGCTTACCAAGCGGAAGATCAAGCCCTTTAATATGAAAAGCCGTTAGCGGTCGCTAACGGCTCTTTTTAAAGCAAGGGCGCATTCCGCCGTGGCGGTCTGCACTTTCGCTTCCATCCATTTACTTTTTCGCCGATAGGGCGTAGAATGGGTGGATAATTCGGAAGGCGAAAGAAGGCGCAAGCAGTTGAAACAATGGAAAATCTACGCAATTTTAACGGCAGTGATGCTTGTTTGGGGGTTTAACCTGCCCTCGGTCAAATATTTGGTGAGCTTTGTGGAGCCGGTGACGCTGACAGCGTTCCGCATCCTGCTTGCGGGCATTTCGGTTTTCGTGATTTTGGCGTTCGTGAAGCTGCTGCGGTGGCCGAAGAAAAATGAATGGAAGTATATTTTCCTGGGGTCGCTGCTCAATGTGGTGGGCCACCATTATTTCCTGTCGAGCGGCTTGTCTATCACGAGCGGTTCGAACGCCGGATTGATCCTCGGGACGGGCCCGATGCTGACCGCGGTGCTCGTGTCGCTCATCATGCGGTCGTACCCGTCAAAACTGCAATGGTTCGGCGTCATCATCGGCCTTGCCGGCGTCGCAGCAACGGTGCTAGTCGGCAGCGGCAGCGCGACGGGCATGAATATCGGCGATGTCTTTGTCTTCGTATCGATTTTCGTGCAGGTCTTGAGCTATATCGTCATTTCAAAAGCGGCCGGGTCGATGGATCCGCGTTTGCTGACGGCGTATATGTTCATCATCGGTTCGCTCGTGCTGTTCGTGATTTCACTGGTGCAGGAGCCGGGCGAAATCCGCGCGTTCCTCGATGTGCCGCCGACATTCTGGCTGGCATTTATCTTTTCAGCGGTGATCGGCACAGCGGTCGGGCACATGCTGTACAATTACTCGATCGGCCAGGCGGGTCCGACAAAAGCTGCCATTTTCATGAACCTCAATACCTTTTTTTCGCTGGTCGGTGCGAGCGTCATTCTTGGCGAAGCGATTACCGGCCGCCACATGTTCGGCCTTGTGCTGATTGTCATCGGCGTGCTGTTCGGTTCAGGGGCGGCGGAAGATTTGATTCGCAAACGGCGCAGGCGGCTCAGCCCTTGAGCCGTTTTTTTCGTTTCCGCGGCCCACAGCTGTTCATTTCCGTGGGGAATGCAATATAATAGAAGAAAGCCAAATACGAAACGGAGATTTTTGAAAATGCCTTTAACTTTGAACCCGCGCGCTGAAGCGCTTCCGATATCTGGCATCCGCCAGTTTTTCAATCAGTTGGCTGACTATCCCGATGCTATCAACTTGACGATCGGCCAGCCGGATTTTCCGACGCCCGAAGCGGTCAAACAGGCAGGGAAAGATGCCATCACCAATGATTTAACGGGCTATTCCCATAACGCGGGGCTGATCGAGCTGCGCAACGAAGTGGCCGATTTCTTCCAGGATTGCTACGGGCTTTCCTACGATCCACAGACGGAAATCGTCGTAACGAATGGCGCGACTGAAGCGCTGGACGCGGTTTTCCGGACCATCCTGGCACCGGGCGATGAAGTCGTCATCCCGGCGCCTTGCTACACGGGCTATGCCCCGATCGTCGAGATGAACGGCGGCATTCCGGTGCTGCTCGATACGTCCGACACCGGGCTCGTGCCGACAGCCGCTAAACTGAAAGCGTTGATTACGAATAAAACCAAAGCCGTGCTGTTCAATTTCCCGTCGAATCCGACCGGCGTCACGCTGTCGAAAGCAGAGATGGACCCGCTCGTCGAAGAACTTGCGCTGCATGACATCTTCGTCGTGACGGATGAAATCTACAGCGAAAACACATTTGAAGGCGAGCATACATCATTCGCTTCCTATACGGCCATCAAAGAGCGCACGTTCCTCGTGCAGGGCTTGTCGAAATCACATTCGATGACGGGATGGCGCATGGGCTTTTTGCTCGGGCCGGAACAATTCATGAAGCATGCATTGAAAGTCCATATGTACAACGCGGTATGCGCGTCGTTGCCTAGCCAATACGCGGCGATTGAAGCGCTGAAGAACAACCGCGACGTGCCGCAAGAGATGAACCGCGCTTACAAAGAGCGGCGTGATTTTGTCTACGGCAAACTGCTGGAAATGGGGCTCGACGTCGTTAAACCTAAGGGTGCGTTCTATATTTTCCCGTCCATCGAAAAATACGGCATGGGCTCGTTCGACTTCGCGACGCGTTTATTGAAAGAAGGGGGAGTCGCGGCTGTGCCGGGCTCTGCCTTTACACCATACGGCGAGGGCTTTTTGCGTATTTCCTACGCCTATTCGATGCCAACGCTCGAACGCGCGATGGAACGTTTGGCTGCTTGGCTTAAGACTTTAGAACAATAAATACGCATCGACATCATTGCAACAGTGATAAGAGGAGGACAGCTAGATGGCATCATTATGGGGGACACCTGAGAAACTGCAAGAATTATTGGTTGAAATGGTCGGTTGGAAAAGCATGACCTTGACGGGAGGCGAAGTCCAATTCGCCTATAACCTGAAAGAAAAATTGGAAGGGCTGCCGTATTTCCAACAGCATCCGGAACACCTGCATCTCAGCGAAGTCAACTGGGAGCGCCAGAACGTCACAGCGCTGTACAAGCATCCGGAAGCGGTCGACACGGTCGTGCTGATGAGCCATTTTGACACCGTCAGCACCGCGGATTATGGCGATTTGGAGCCGCTTGCGTGCAGCCCTTATGAATTGGCGGAAGCGTTCAAGGGGGTGCGCGATCAATTGGACCCGTATGCGCAGGCAGACCTGGATTCGGGTGAATATCTGTTCGGCCGCGGTACGATGGACATGAAGGCAGGGCTCGCGTTGCATATGGCGATGATTGAGAAAGCCTCCATGGAACAATGGCCGATCAACTTGCTGCTGTTGTCAGTTGCTGACGAAGAAGTGAACTCGGCGGGCATGCGCTACGGCGTCTCGAAACTGCTCGACCTGGAGCGTGAATTCGGCCTCGAATATACGCTGTTTTTGAACGGCGAACCGGTCTTTGCGCAAAAACCGGGCGACACCGGGCATTACCTCTACACAGGATCGATCGGCAAAATCATGCCGTCCGCGATGTTCTACGGCAAAGAGACGCATGTCGGCGAACCGTTGTCGGGCATCACGTCGAGCTATATTTCGACCTACCTGACACACCGCATGGAATGGAATGCAAACTTCAAGGAAACGGTGTACGGTGAAACGACGCCGCTGCCGGTGACACTCCTGCAAAAAGACATGAAGCAAGAGTATTCGGCGCAGACGCCTTACCGGACGAGCGCGATGTACAACGTCTTCCTCATGGAGAAGAACGCCGATGAAGTGTTCGACCAGTTCGAGAAAATCGCCATTGAAGCGATGGACCATTGCACCCGCGACTACCTCGCGATGTGCGAGCGTGAAGAAATCGAGCCGGTCGGCGACATCCGCGTCTTGCGTTTCCGCGAGCTCAAGCGCTACGCCATCAAAAAGTTCGGCCGCGAATATATCGACAGAGCGCTGATCGATACGATGATGCATCCGGAATTGGACGTGCGCGAAAAATCGATGCACGTCGCCGATGTCCTGCTCATCAATTGCCCGGAACTGACGCCGGCATGCGTCCTGCTTTACGCGCCTCCATACTATCCGGCGGTGAACTCATCTGAGGACGAGCTCGTCAAACAATGCGTCGAACAAGTCACAAGCAACGCCATGGAGAAATTCGGGCTGGAGCTCCAGCAGATCCATTATTTCAACGGCATCTCGGACCTCAGCTACGTCAATTATGGCGATAAGGAAGACAGCTTCGTGACATACGAAAAAAACACACCGGTCTACGGCGATTCCTATAGCATCCCGTTCCAGGCCATGAAAGAACTCGATGCGCCCGTACTCAACGTCGGGCCATTCGGCAAAGACGCCCACAAGCGCACCGAACGCCTGCACATCAAAAACACATTCGAAGAAATGCCACTGCTGCTCGAAGAAATGATCTTGTCGATACCCGTGAAAAGCAGAGCTTGATCAATTAATACAGCTACATGCATTCCGCCAGGAGCGGAATGCGCCCTTGCAGTAAAGGAGCCCTCCGCGACCGCGGAGGGCTTTTCAAATTGAGGGTTTGGATAAAGAGCGGCATTTTTTTGCCAACACCGGATAAGCTTCGAGCAACGCATGTTGACTGCGTGCTAACACCGGATAAATTTCGAGCAACACAGGTCAACTCCTTTCCAACACCTTTTAACGCTGCAGAAACACTGGTTAACGCGAGAACCTTCTC
>DATISS010000128.1:0-12842 GCA_035468565.1 Planococcus sp. (in: firmicutes) | reverse complement strand
GCATGCACGCCATCTAGAATGCGGGGGTTGGAGGATGAAAACGAAATTGAAAGAAGGCAGCATCCTGTTATTCGAAGAAAAGGGCTTCAGCGAGACATCCGTCCAAGACATTGCCGAAGCGGCCGGCGTGACGAAAGGGACATTCTATTATTATTTTCACAGCAAAGAACAATTGCTGATGGACATTCACTCGGATTATATTGGCGACTTGCTGACGCGGCAGGAGGCCATTCTGAAGTCGGGGTCAAGCAGCCGCGAAAAGATTACCGGCGTCATTGAATTGCTGATCGGCGACATTCAGCAGCACGGCCCGAGCGGTCGTGTATTTTTCCGGGAAATGCGCCACCTGAAACAAGCCAATGCGGAGGCGGTAAAAGGAAAGCGGGAACAATTTCGCTTGAATATTGAAGAGATGCTGCGCGAAGGGGTGGCGTCCGGGGAATTCAGGCGCCAGGTTCACCCTGATATGGCGGCATTTGCCATCCTCGGCGCCACCAATTGGAGCTATCAATGGTTTAATCCGGCGGGCAGCATCCCGGCAGAAAAGCTCGCCGGAATTTTCAGCGATATGATTCTGAACGGCATTATAAGCGAGGGGGAGAAAGACCATGGCACAATTTCAAATCACTAAAGTATGCGTCGTCGGAGCGGGGCAGATGGGCCAGCAGATTGCAATGCTTTGTGCGTTGGGCGGATTCCATACAGCATTGAACGACGTCAATGCTGAAGCATTGGGCGAAGCGGAAGGCGCGCTCCACAAGATAATGGATCAATGGGTAGCTAAAAAGAAATTGACGGAAGAAGAAAAAAACATCGCGTTCAGTAAATTGTCCTTTAGTGAAAGTCTGGAGGCGGCTGCTGGCGATGCGGATTATGTAATCGAAGCAGCCGTAGAGAAATTGGATGTCAAACGCACGATTTTCGATCGATTGGACCGGATTGCGCCGCCTCACGCCATTCTAGCTTCCAATAGTTCGACTATCGTAAACTCGCTGATTGCTGAAGCAACAACCCGGCCGGATAGGGTCTGCAATCTGCATTTCTTTTTCCCGCCGCTCGTCATGGATTGTGTGGAGGTGGTCATGAGCGATGAAACGTCAGAGGCCACAGCTCAAGTTTCATTGGAGCTTTGCAGACGGATAAATAGGACCGGTGTCTTGCTGCGAAAAGAAATTTCAGGTTTTGTGGCGAACCGCTTGCTCGGCGCGCTGCAAAAAGAAGCGCTCTATTTATATGAAGAAGGCATAGCGGATTTCAAGGAAATCGATCTAATCGTGAAAAAAGCGCTGCGCCATCCCATCGGTCCGTTTGAACTGATGGATTTGTCGGGCATCGATATCGTCTACGACGTCATGCAGCAGCAATACGCGGAAACAGGCGACCCAACGGATAAACCGGCGGGATTCATCAAAGAAAAAGTGGCGAATGGCGAGCTTGGCCGGAAAACAGGCAAAGGATTTTACGATTATCAGAAAGTGGAGGTGTAAGTGGAATGGCGCAAATTGTACATATTGAAAAAGCGGAAGGCTATGCAGTAGTCACAATCGCAAATCCGCCGATGAATGTTATCAGCAGCCAGGTGTTCAAAGAGCTGGATAACGCGTTCGGCGAGCTGGGAGAAGACGCGAGCGTCAATGCGGTAATTCTTACCGGCCAAGGGGAAAACGTATTCGCTGCGGGCGCAGATATAAAAGAGTTTCCCTACTTGATCGGGCAGCCTGCGCTGAAGGCTAAGTTTATGGAAACGCACGAAATCTTAAATCGGCTTGAACGTTTTGAGAAACCGGTGATTGCCCTGCTGAACGGCCTGACATTCGGCGGCGGCTGCGAATTGGCGCTTTGCTGCGATATCCGGATTGCCGAGGACCATGCACAAATCGGACTTCCTGAAATAACACTCGGGCTGTTTCCGGGCGGAGGCGGAACGCAGCGCTTGCCGCGCCTCGTCGGAGAGGCGAAAGCCAAGGAATTGATGTTCACAGGACAAGCTGTTTCTGCGGGAGAGGCGGAAAAAATCGGTCTCGTCAATAAAGTTGTCACGAAAGGCCGGGGCATGGAAGCAGCCAGAAAAATGGCAGCACGCATCGGCGGCTTTTCTCTTCCTGCTTTGTCCCGCATCAAAAAGGCGGTGGGTGAAGGCATGGAACTGACAGTCGGACAAGGTGTGGAACTCGAAGCCGCATTATTTGAAGAAGTGTTCCAGACTGCTGATGTCCGGGAAGGCGTCCAAGCTTTTATCGAAAAAAGAACACCGCAATTTCAAAACAAGTAAAGGGGTGCGGCAAAGATGGCAGCGCATGAAATCACAGTGAAAGTCCGTTTCAGCGAAACGGATGCCCTCGGGCATGTCAGCAATATCAGTTATTTCATCTATTTGGAAGAAGCACGAATTGAATTGTTCAGAGCACTGGGGTTTGAAATGGAGCTTGAAAAGTGGAACGTCATCTTGCTGTCTGCGACTTGCAACTTCACCAATCAGTCATTTTTTGATCAGAACTTGAAAATCAGTTCGTTCATCACGAAAGTCGGCAATTCGAGTTTCATGATCGGCCACCGGATTGAGGATGCTGAAACTGGTCAATTGATTGCGGAAGGCGAGGCGGGGGCTGTTTGCTTTGATTTTAAAAAGCAGAAAAGCGAACGCCTTCCGGACGCGATCCGCAGCCAACTTGAGAAGTTTGCGGAAGAGGTGTAGGGATGTCAGAAACTATGAACGGCACGATAGCGGTGCGGCCAGGGGAAGAATTGGACAACGTCAGGCTGCATCAATTTCTGAAAAAATCGATCGAAGGGTTGCCGGAAGGTGAATTGCAAATTCGCCAATTCGGTGCCGGGCACTCGAATCTGACTTACGCATTGGCCGTAGGCGGATGGGAAGGGGTATTGAGGCGGCCGCCGCTTGGCCCCGTAGCGCCGAGAGCCCATGATATGGAACGCGAATTCAGTATTCTTTCAGCGCTGCATCCTTTGTTTCCGGCTGCACCGCGGCCTTATATCTTTTCGCATGATCCGGCCATCGTCGGCAGCCCGTTCTTTGTCATGGAGAGGCGGCACGGAGTCGTGCTCGATACGGAATTTCCGGAAGGTGTTGAGCCGTCCGCCGAATTGGGGCGCCGGATTTCCGAATTGATGGTGGATCAGCTGGTAAAGCTGCACGCCATAGACTACACGAAGACGCCACTCGCTGAGATGGCCAAACCCGAGGGCTTTATGGAGCGGCAAGTGACAGGCTGGATCAGCCGCTATGAACGCGCAAAAACGGACGACATACCGGAAGCGGAAGAATTGGCCAGCTGGCTGCTTGCGCATATTCCAGAGTCGCTGGAACCTGCTATCATCCATTACGATTTCAAGCTAAACAACGCCATGTTTTCCGAAGACTTTAGTGAAATCACCGGCTTGTTCGACTGGGAAATGACGACAGTCGGCGATCCGCTTGCCGATCTTGGCGCGGCAATGAGTTATTGGATGGAAAAGGATGACCCGGAAGCGCTGAAGAAAGGTTTTGGCAAAGCGCCAGTGACAGTTACGGAAGGGTTTTATACGAGGCAGGAATTTATCGAGCGTTATGCGGAAAAAAGCGGCCGTGACGTATCGAATATCGATTTCTATGTGACGTTCGCTACCTTTAAATTGGCTGCTATATGCCAGCAAATTTATTACCGGTATAAAAAAGGGCAAACCGCTGACAAACGGTTTGCGCAGCTTGCCCCGTTCGTGGAAATCCTCATTCAGCACGCCCTTAAGACGGCGAAGAAAAAGGAGGCAGACGGAAATGAAGGGTGATAAAACTTTGGCATACCGGGGCGGCAGCTTCTTATATGAAGCGCCGGCTGCAAAGCAGGTGTTCACTCCAGAAGATTTTACAGAAGAACACCTAATGATTTACAAGACGGCGAAACGCTTTTTGGAAAGCGAAGTGCGGCCGCATAACGAGAAAATCGAACAGCAGGATTTTACGCTGGTCAAGTCTTTAATGGATAAAGCAGGGGCGCTTGGATTGCTGGGGCATAGTGTGCCAGAGCAATACGGCGGACTCGGCCTGGATAAAATCAGCAAAGGCATCGTCGGAGAGGCGCTCGGGCCAGCCGGCGGCTATGGCGTCGCACATTCGAACCATACATGCATCGCCACATTGCCGATTACTTATTTCGGTACGGCTGATCAAAAGGCGCGGTATTTGCCGAAGCTTGCCTCCGGTGAATTTATCGGAGCGTATTGCCTGACAGAGCCGAATGCGGGATCGGATGCCTTGGCAGCCCAGACGACGGCAACGCTAAATAGCGAGGGAACCCATTACGTGCTGAACGGCACAAAAATGTTCATCACGAATGCGGCGTTTTCCGATACGTTCATCGTCTACGCAAAAGTGGACAATCACGCTTTTACGGCTTTTATCGTAGAAAAGGATTTTCCAGGGTTGGCGCTTGGGGCCGAAGAACAGAAAATGGGCATTAAAGGTTCGTCCACCCGTGCTGTGATTTTCGAAGATTGCGAAGTGCCGGTTGAAAATCTGCTGGGCGAAGTCGGAAAAGGCCATGTCATCGCGTTAAACGTCTTGAATCTGGGTCGCTATAACTTAGGTTCGGCTACGATGGGAGCAGCCAAATACGCTTTGGAGCTGGCCGTGAAATACACGAAAGAACGCCGGCAATTCGGCAAAGCGATTGCAGATTTCACCGCAACGCAAGAAAAAATCGCGGACATGGCGATGCGGATTTATGCGGCGGAATCGCTGCAATACCGAACAGCAGGGCATCTCGAAGAGGCATTGGAAGGACTGTATGATTCAGAGGACCATCGCCTGATTGCCAAGCGGATGATGGAATACGCAACGGAATGCGCCATCTGTAAGGTATACGGTTCAGAAACTTTGGGTTTTGTGGCTGACGAAGCGCTGCAATTGCATGGGGGCTACGGTTTTATAAAAGAATATAAAATTGAGCAAATCTACCGCGATTCGCGCATCAACCGCATATTCGAAGGCACCAATGAAGTGAACAGGCTGCTCATTCCAGGAAATCTTTTTAAAGCGGCTGCAAAAGGGCAAGTGCCGCTTGAAGCCGCTGCCATACAGGCTATGGAAGAAATGCAGTCGCCCCAAGTCGGGTCGATCAGTGTTATTTCCCGGGAAATAGAAGCGGTACAAGCGATCCGCCGCGTCTTTTTGCTATGTGCGGGCATCGCATCCCGGACGTATGGCTCCAAATTGGCGGAAGAACAGGAAACCTTGATGAAATTGGCGGATATTGCGATTGCCTTATTCGCGGTTGAATCGGCTGTCATGAGAACAGCGAAAGCCATCGAGGCAAAAGGGGAGCAGCAGGCGGCTTTGAAAATCGAGCTGGCGAACGCGCTGGTAGATGAAGCGTTGCTCGAAACTGAATTCAATGCCCGCAAACTTCTTCAAGGCACGGCTTCTGAAAGAGAGCTGCATGATTATGTTCCTGCCATTACGAAAGAGTTGAACAGGCTTCAGCGTTCAGGAGCCAAAGCAGCGAAACGCAGCATTGCACAGAAAATACTGGCGGCGGAACAATACACGTCATAAGGAGGAATGAAATGAAAGTCATCAAATTTGAAGAATTCGGCGGACCGGAAGTGTTGAAATGGAGCGATGCGGAAAAACCGCAGCCAAGGAACGGCGAAGTATTGATTGAAGTGAAATCGAGCGGCATCAATTATGCAGACACGGCGAGGCGCGAAGGGCAGTATGTCGTGCCGACGACGCTTCCTTATGTGCCGGGTTCGGAAGTGGCAGGCGTTATTTTGGAAACGGGAAGCGAAGTCCGAAATTTCAGCAAAGGCCAGCGTGTGGTGGCGCTAATCGAATCCGGCGGCTATTCGCAATATGCTGCGGTTGACGAACGGGTGTTGACGCCGATACCGGATAATGTAGACTTTGACCAGGCGGTGGCGTTGCCGCTGCAAGGGTTGAGTGCCTATCATATCCTGAAAACAATGGGCCGCCTGGAGCTAGGCGAAAGCGTGCTGATCCATGCGGCGGCTGGCGGAGTCGGTGCAATCGCTGTACAGTTGGCAAAAATCTTCGGCGCAGGCAAAATCATCGCTACGGCAAGCACCGATGAAAAGTTGGCGCACGCGAAAAAGATGGGCGCTACGCACGTGGTGAATTATTCGGAAGAAGGCTGGGTGGAGAAAGTAAAAGAGATTACCGAAGGAAAAGGCGTCGACGTCGCCTTGGAAATGGTCGGCGGCGATGTTTTCAACCAGACGGTGAAATGCCTCGCCCCGTTCGGCCGCCTGGTGATTTTTGGAGCGGCGAGCGGGCAGCAAGCCACGTTCAATCCAGGGCAATTGATGCGCAAGAACCAATCCGTCATCGGATTTTTCCTGCCGCAGATCATGCGCAATCAGGAATTGTTTCAACAGAGCTTTGAAGAGCTGCTCGGCTATATGGCGAGCGGGCAATTGACATTGACGATAGGTGGGAGTTACCCGCTTGAAGAAGCGGCGCGCGCCCATCAAATGCTGCAGGGCCGGAAGACGATCGGCAAACTCGTACTGAAGCCTTAAAGAGGCAGAAGGAGCGGCCGGTTTTTGCCAAGATTGAAACTGCTGAGGCGAAATCAATTGGAATGGATTAGAAAATTGGCATAGTGAAAAGGCAGGCGCATAGGCGTTCTGTCTTTTTTGAATAGGCCTGTTGAAAAAACTTTGGGGTATTTGCAAGAATAGTGAGACAATATAGCAAAGGGGGAGGATAAAGATGAAAATTTTAATAGTGGGTGCCGGAGGAATCGGCGGTTATTTTGGAGCGAGACTGATGGAGGCAGGACAGGATGTAACCTTCTTGGTCCGCAGCCGCAGGAAAGTGCAGCTTGAAGAAACCGGATTGAATATCAACAGTGTCAACGGTGATGTGCAGCTGACCCCGAAACTGATTACTGCCCAGCAGCAAGGAGAGCAGTTTGATCTGGTCATTTTAACGACGAAATCCTATCAGTTGGAAGCGGCGATCGAAGACATCAGACCGTTCGTGGGCGATGCAGGAATGATTCTTCCGCTATTGAATGGTATTGCACATGTCACTGATCTGGTGGCAGCATTCGGAGAAGAGCGGGTGCTCGGTGGGCTTTGCTTTATCGAAACCACGCTCGACGCAAACGGTACAGTCGTCCAGACGAGCCCTATGAACCAGCTAGTCTACGGGGAGCGTTCAGGAAAAGAAACCGCGCGCATCCTAGAAGTACAAAAAGCGTTCACTGGCACAAAAGCGGATTTGATTTTGAGTGCGAATATCGAACAGGATATGTGGCATAAATATTTGTTCATCACAGCGATGTCCGGCATCACAGCGGCAATGGAATCGCCAATCGGCCCCATCCGCGATTTGGAATCCGGCCAGCGCACCATTGCTGTGCTATTGCGGGAGCTTGTGTCAGTGATGAAAGCCATCGGGGCGCCTGTAAAAGAGACGATTGCAGAAGACCAGCTGGCTAAGATCAATTCGTTGCAGCCTGGCATGAAATCATCGATGCAGCGGGACATGGAAAAGGGCCAAGCGATCGAAGCCGGACATTTGCAGGGATATCTGCTGGATAAAGCGTTGGCGGAAGAGCTTGCGGTTCCGGTTCTTGACGCGATTTATACGAAACTGAAAATTTACGAAATTAATTTGCGGAATAGTTGATTAATTTATCCGGAAACGTTTACATTGTTCTGAAAGTTAACTATGCTTGATGTACAAGTATGCCATTTGCTTGAAAACGAAACGACAAGGAGTTGAGAGGTTTGAATGCAATCGCGTTAGCGGCAATCGGAATTTTTATATTCATACTAGGTTACCGGTTTTATTCGAAATTCATAGCGGAAAAGATTTTCAAATTGGATCCCAATTACGTGACACCGGCTCATAAGTACAAAGACGGAGTGGATTTCGTCCCGACGAATAAATTTGTCTTGTGGGGGCACCATTTTACATCGGTAGCGGGAGCGGCGCCGATACTTGGACCGGCAATCGCTGTCTATTGGGGCTGGCTGCCTGCAGTTCTATGGGTTGTGCTCGGTACAGTTTTTGCGGCGGGTGTCCACGATTTCGGAACCTTGGTGCTGTCTGTCCGCAATAAAGGGCAATCAGTCGGGACTTTGGCGCATCGCTTGATCGGCCAGCGCGGAAAAGTATTGTTTCTTTTTATCATCCTCATCCTGGTGCTTATGGTCAATGCCGTATTCGCTTGGGTAATCGCGAACTTATTCATTTCTTTCCCGGCAAGCGTATTGCCGGTATTCATCCAGATTCCGTTGGCGCTTTGGATCGGCCATGCGGTTTATAAGAAAAACAAAAAAATGCTGGTGCCTTCGCTTATCGCGTTGGCGGTCATGTACTTTACCGCTGTCATTTCAAGCCAAGTAGGCTTCCTGCAAATCGATTTGGTCAGCTATATGGGCGGAGAAGAAGGCGCGGGATTGTTCGGCCTTGGCGCAATTTCGACAGCGTTCTTCATTTGGATCATCGTCTTGATGATATATGTCTATATCGCTTCTACATTGCCGGTCTGGAAATTGCTCCAGCCGCGCGATTTTATCAACTCGCATCAATTGATTGTCGGGTTGGGAATTCTGTATCTCGGACTATTATTCACGAATCCGGAAATCACAGCGCCGATGTCAAACCCTGACGCGGATGTCTCGTGGTTCCCGCTGTTATTCATCACCATTGCCTGCGGCGCAATTTCCGGCTTTCACGGACTTGTGTCATCCGGGACTTCATCGAAACAGCTCGATAAAGAAACCGATGCCCGTTTTGTCGGCTATTTAGGGGCCGTGGGCGAAGGGGTTCTGGCATTGATCTCGATCATTGCAGTTATCACGTTCTTCCCGAACCGCGAAGCGTTCTTTGCGACATACAGCAGCTTCCAGGCATCAAGTGGAGCGGGCCTTGGCGCGTTCATCCAAGGGGCTTCGAAATTGGCTGAAGGGCTGATGATCCCTGGAGACGTCGCTGCGACCATCGTTTCGATCATTGTCGTATCGTTCGCTGCAACGACGCTCGATACATCTGTCCGGTTGATGCGCTATATCATCTCGGAACTAGGCGTCGAGTACAACATCCCTTCGTTGGAGAAAAAACACGTAGCGACAACAATCGCTGTTGTGGCGAGTGCGGCACTTGTCTTGATTCCTGAAGGGCCGAACGGTTTCGGTTCCGGCGGATACTTGCTGTGGCCACTGTTCGGTACAGCTAATCAGCTGCTTGCCGGCATCAGTTTGTTATTGATCTCAATCTGGCTGAAAAAACTCGGGCGGAATTATATGATCACCATCATACCGATGATATTCCTCATGTTCATGACGCTTTGGGCGATGTTCCAGCAGGTATTCCTGCAATGGGCATGGTACGCACAATCGCCTAATACATTGCTCTTCGTTTTCGGAGCTATCATTTTCGGCTTCGCACTGTGGATCATCTTGACAGCGGCGCAAGCATTGCTTAGCAACAAAGACCCTGGATTTGACGAGATTGAATAGACTAGTTTGACTGCCGGAAGGGATCATGTATGCTGTGATCCCTTCTCTTTATACATAAAAGGAGGTGTGCAGACATGCTTGATAAGCTGAAAAAACTTATCGCTTATTACGAGGAAGTATTGGAATTGCCGCACCGCACCGAAATCGCGCGCGAATTGCGTGCTGAAGATGATATGTTCCTGTTGATGCTGTATTCGGAAATGCTCGGCATTCCGAATCCTGTCTACTATTACACGCTTGAATTGTACCCGTATATGATCGAGGAGTTTCACGACTGGCATTTGCGGATGGGGATGGAAAAATCTCCTTTAAGCGGCATTCGCTGCTGTTGAACACTGAGCATTGAGGAAGTGAGGGGAACTAATGGATGTCTTAACGAAAAGCATCATTTTTGTCGGCGGCAAAGGGGGCGTCGGGAAATCGACGTCCGCAGCTGCGATCGCCTGGAAATCTGCTAAGGAAGGAAATAAAACCTTATTGGTTTCAACCGATCCGGCGCATAATGTCGGTGATATCTTTAACCGCGAAATCGGCGGCAAGACCATCGAAATTGCTGATAATCTCTATGCCCTTGAAATCGATCCGGAAATCGAAACGGATAATTACATCAAAGGGGTTAAAGCCAATATCAAAGGGACCGTCCATACGAGCATGATGGAGGAAGTGAACCGCCAACTCGATACGGCGAAAGCATCGCCGGGCGCGGATGAAGCTGCGTTGTTCGACAAACTGATCCATATCATTTTGGAGGAACGCAAAAATTTTGATAAGCTGGTTTTTGATACGGCGCCGACCGGGCATACCATTCGCTTGCTGACGCTGCCTGAGTTGATGGGTGTGTGGATTGAAGGACTGCTCGAAAAAAGGCGGAAAACCAATGAAAATTACACCGCGCTATTGAATGACGGCCAGCCGCGGGAAGACCCGATTTACGAAGTGCTGCGCGAACGCCAGGAACGTTTCTCAAAAGCGCGCGATATCCTGTTGGATGAAAAGGAAACCGGCTTCATCTTTGTGTTGAATCCAGAACGCCTGCCAATCCTGGAAACGAAAAAAGCCTTAGAGTTATTGCATAAATACCATCTGCACGTAAAGACACTGATCATCAACAAAGTCCTGCCTGAAGAGGCGGATGGCGAGTTTTTGAAGGAGCGGAAAAAACACGAACAAAAGTATCTGGAGCTGATCAAAGAAACATTCCCGAAACAGCAATTGATTTTTATTCCGTTGTTCTCGCAGGATATTATCAGCATGGAGCAATTGGAACTGTTCAGTGGACAATTCACGGAAGGGTGACGTAAGTGAAAGCATTCGTTATGGAAGCAGGGCAATTTAAATTGAAAGACATGCAAGAGCCGGAAGCGAAGAGCGGCGAAGTGGTCGTCCGTTTGAAAACGGCGGGCATTAACCGCCGGGACCTCGGCCTTCTGAAACGCTATGGCGATAACCCCGCGGCATTGGTGATCGGTTCTGACGGAGCGGGCATCATCGAATCGGTGGGTAAGGGGGTGACGGATTTTTCCGAAGGTGATAGTGTCATCATCAATCCCGCATTGCGCTGGTTTAACAATAGCGACGCGCCGCCAGTGGAATTCGATATTCTCGGCATGCCCGACCACGGAACGTTCGCTGAGAAAATCGCAATTTCCATAGAGCAGATTGAACACAAGCCCGCGCATATGAACTGGGAAGAGGCGGGAAGCCTGGTACTGCCGGCATTGACGGGCTACCGGGCACTCTTCACAAAAGGGCAATTGGAAAAAGGGCAGACCTTATTCATTCCCGGAGCGGGCAGCGGAGTGGCGACATTCCTGATTCAGTTCGCGAAAAACGCCGGGGCCCGCGTAATCGTGACGTCTCGCAGTGAAGAAAAGCGCCAGCATGCGCTGCGCATCGGAGCAGACCGCGCCATCGCAACAGACAGTAATTGGATTGAAGAATTAGCAGACGAAACCATCGACCTTGTCATCGATAGTGTCGGCGGCGCCACATTCAACAGGTCTTTGGAAGTCTTGAAAAAAGGGGGCCGCATCGTCATCTTTGGCGCTACGACTTCAGACAATGTCGATTTCAACTTGCGCAGCTTTTTCTACGGCCAATACCAATTATTCGGCTCGACAATGGGCTGCCGCGAAGAACTGCGCGACTTGATTGCCCATATGGAACAATACGATACACATCCGGCAGTCGATAAGGTTTTTGCCTTGGATAAAGCCCAAGAAGCATTTGATTACCTGGCTTCAGGAAAGCAATTCGGCAAAGTCGCACTGCGCATTAGCGAATAAATTCTTGAAACTTTTCAGCCGCTCCTCCGTATAATTAGTAAGTAAGAAGCAAGAAAATTGACTGGAGGTCAATAGGATGGAAAACACAGGATTGAAAGTGCTTGTCCACGCCAGTGCGTTCTTTGCCCCATTTTTAGTGCCGTTTATCGTGTTCATCATTACGGAGGATCAAGAAGTGAAGAAATTGTCGATTCAAGCATTGCTGTTCCAGCTCGCGATGGGCATATTGCTGTTCATCTCAAGCTTGCTGGTGGTTGTTATCATCGGCATCCCGCTGCTGATCATTTTCGGTTTGATGACGATCATCGTGCCGGTTATGGGCATCATCAAAGCTTTGAACAACGAAAAATTCGATTATCCGATTGTCGGTTCATGGTATCAATGAAAAAAGCCCTCTCGGGGGCTTTTTTTATTGGAATAAAATGCTGGAAGCGTATTTCGCCTGCTATGGGGCGTATTTCAACAGCAACGGAGCGTATTTCTGCAATCCACGAAAACCCCCGGCCATCACGCGATGGCCAGGGGTTGTTTACTGGGAATTTGGTCAATGGCGGCTGGCATCCATCAAATGATTAAGCGTTCTTTGCGCGTCACGGGAATCAACGACAGCACGTTCTCTATTTTGAACGTCCTTTTTTCGTTCCGCAGGAAGCAATAGGCTTGAAAAGATTCACCGCTGACTTTAAAAATTTTGATGCGACGTTTGCTGATGGTTCCGTCATTGGCCATGTACATGATGTCCGCAAGCTGCTGATATTTGAATGCCTTTAAAATCTGCGCACGCATTGGATTACACCCCTTATTAGAACGTTTGTTCTTATTGTAAAACATAATCACAAGACGAACAAGCAAATTGATTTCGTGTATAATGGAACGAACATATATTCTTTTCGGAAAAAAGAGAGGAGACTTCACATGAAATTTTTCCATACCGCAGACTGGCATCTCGGCAAGCTGGTCCAAGGGGTTTACATGACAGAAGACCAGCGTTTTATCCTGGACCAATTCATCGCCGCGGTTGAAAAACAGCGCCCGGATTGTGTCATTATCGCAGGTGATTTATAC
>DATISS010000127.1:0-6642 GCA_035468565.1 Planococcus sp. (in: firmicutes) | reverse complement strand
TTCTCAACTCCATTTTTTGAATTAACCTCTTCTTTTCACTATATCCAACATCTTCTTTTATCGCCATTTATTTTCCAAATATTTCGCGTATAATGAAATTAACAAAAAATCTCGGTAAATGTCCCCCAAGATTTATCGTTCACCTGAAAGGAACATCGCTCATGACTATTTGTCCAATTTGATAACCCCTTGATCAAACAGTATTCGAATTAAACTCTTGGGGGATAAGAATCATGAAACTGAATAGAAATTTCCATTTACTGCTGGCTGGGCAGTCGTTTGCCAATACCGGCGACATCTTGTATATCGTCAGCGTCATCTACGCCATCTTTGAATTGACCGGCTCAGCAACTGCTGCTGCTTTTGTGCCGTTTACGATTACCGGTGCGATGTTTGTTTCGAACACATTAACACCTCTGCTGATGCAGCGCTTCAACTTGAAATGGCTGCTGGCAGTCTCCCAGTTCGGGAAAACAGCTTTATTGGTTGTGCTCGCTTTGCTGCTGCCTCAGCTTTCCATGACCAATTACATCCTGCTGTTCGCAGTGCTTGCTTTGATTGCGCTTCTTGATGGCTGCGCGAATCCCGTCACCCGCTCGCTCATACCTGCTTATCTGGAGAATGGTTTGCTCTTGAAAGCCAACAGCATTACTGAATCCGTGACGCAAGGCATTCAGACCGCTATGTGGTTTATCGGTAGCTCCTTGTTGATCTGGTTGGCAGCTGATGAGTTGCTGTGGTTGACGGCGGGTTTGTTTTTATTGGCCAGCTTGTTGTTAAGCCTTTTGGAGCCTGTTAATCTACAGCCAACTAAAGAGCAAGGAAGATGGCAGCAAATCACACAAGGCTGGCAGACGGTGTCTTCGACGCCTGCCTTAAAACGACTTGCTTGGATGGACGTGTTGGAGACAATCGCCGGCACGGTGTGGATTGCCGCCATCCTCTATGTTTTTGTCAGCGAAGCCTTATTGGTGAGCGAGAAATGGTGGGGCTTCATCAACGGCGCTTTCTTCTTGGGCTTGATCGGCGGCAGCCTCCTTTGCCTGCGCTTTGCCGAATCGATTGAAAAGAACCTCGGCACGTTCATTTTTACCGGTGCTTTTCTCAGCAGTGTCGTGACGCTGCTGTTCGGAATGAATAGTGTGCCTTTATTGGCGCTTACCCTATCTTTTCTCGTCGGCATATTTGGCCAGATCAAAAACATTCCGCAGCAGACCGTCATCCAGACGAGCGTCTCAAGGGAAGGGCTGCCGACCGTTTTCACGACGCTCGGCGCAATCGGCACCGGAACCTTCGGATTGGCTTCGCTGTTGATGGGTGTGCTGGCGGATGCATTCGGCGTCCGTGCCGTCTTTGTATTAGCAGGCCTGTTGCTGGCAGCAGCCAGCCTGATCGCTTTTAAAGGCCGGGTCTTCTTCTGGAAGACTGCGCAAGAATAATGTGGGGACTGAAAACAGGAGACAGCCGCGTATATCCGGCTGCCTTCTGTTTTTTTTTTGCTTAGCTACTTTAAAGATACTTGTTATGTCTAATAAACGTTAATTTAGCCTGCAGACATAAATAAGTCAAACTTATGAAGTCCAATAAAGCTGTTTGGGCTGAAAGGTGTGTAACTTGTTTAAAGTAACAAGCCCGAGGGGTAAACAGAGAAGGTGCATTTAACAAGGACCCTTTTCATCTTAACGATAGACGACGGAACGGGAACCAAAAAAGAATGGAGACGATTTTGAATGAAAACCGATTTTTCGAAGATTTATATAAATGGTGAATGGCTTAAAGGATCAAGCGACAGCCAAATGAAAAACACGAACCCGTTTACAGGCGAAGAACTGGTCACTACACAAGCGGCCGATAAGAGTGATTTGGATGCCGCTTATAAAGCAGCAGCCGAAGCGCAAGTCGCATGGGCGAAAGAATTGCCGCAGACCAAACGCGCCGTCATTGAAAAAGCGCTCGAAGTCATGCAGGAAAACAAAGAGCTTATTATCGAATGGCTCGTCAAAGAAGCTGGCAGCACCGTCATCAAAGCGACAGTCGAGTTCGGTGCATCGATTAACATCCTGAAAGAAGCAGCTACCTTCCCTTACCGCATGGAAGGCAGGATCCTGCCATCCCAGCAAGCGGGTAAAGAAAACCGTGTCTACCGCAATGCGCTCGGCGTCATCGGCATCATCAGCCCATGGAACTTCCCGTTGCATCTCGCAATCCGTTCCATCGCACCGGCAATTGCTACAGGCAATGCCGTCGTCATTAAACCCGCTACCGACACACCGGTAACCGGCGGCTTGCTGTTCGCCAGCATTTTCGAAGCAGCTGGATTGCCTAAAGGCTTGTTGAACGTAGTCGTCGGACGCGGCTCTGAAATTGGCGATGACATTGTTACCCACCCAACACCGCGTTTGATTTCATTTACCGGATCTACGCCAGTCGGAAAACGCATCGGCGAACTGGCCGGTGGTGCATTGAAGAAAACAGCATTGGAACTTGGCGGCAATAACAACTTCATCGTCTTGAACGACGCTGATATCGACCAGGCTGTCGATTCTGCCTTGTTCGGCAAATTCTACCACCAGGGCCAGATCTGCATGGCGATCAACCGCATCTTCGTCCATGAAGACATTTACGACGAATTCGCAGAACAGTTTATCGCCCGCGCCGGCAAAGTGAAATTCGGCAATCCAGCCGAAGCGGATACCCAAGTCGGGCCGCTCATCAACCGCGACCAAGTCGACCGGATTCTCAAAGAAATCGATGCCAGCGTTGAACAAGGCGCGAAATTGCGCCTTGGCGGACAAGCACATGGCAATGTCCTGGAGCCGACGGTCTTGACCGGCGTCACCAACGACATGCCGCTTGCTGAAAACGAAATCTTCGGCCCTGTAGCCATCCTGATCCCGTTCAAAACCGATGAGGAAGTAATCGACATGGCCAACGCCTATCCATTCGGATTGAGCGGAGCCGTCCATTCCGCAAACATCGAGCACGGCACGAACATCGCCCACCAAATCCACACCGGCATGATCCACGTCAACGATCAGCCGGTCAACGATGAAGCGCATATGCCATTCGGCGGCGAAAAAGAATCAGGCCTCGGCCGCTTTAACGGCGAATGGGTGCTTGAAGAGTTCACGACATTGAAATGGCTGTCGGTGCAGCACCAGCGCCGCGAATACGGACCATTTGTCGACAATACAAAAAAATAACAGACTATTACGCCGGCGATTCCAGGAATGGGGTTGCCGGTTTTTTCTGGTATAAAATTACCTATCTTCTAAAAGCACATGGATTTTATAATTTTTTACCTTAACAAATTTTTTAAAATGAAGAAACTTGTTGATTGAAGCGAAGGCCGGCGACTCCAGCGCTTCGCCCGCGGAAAGCGTCCGGCCGTAGCGGAAATCGACGTATCTCAAAATAAAACACAAAAAAACGCCAAAACCTAATGAATAGGTTTTGGCGTTTTCGTAAAATCCTTTTTCTCCAAAATGGAGACGGCGGGAGTCGAACCCGCGTCCAGAAACTCCGCTACTTGAGCGTCTACGCGTGTAGCTTACTTATTGGGATTTCATGCCTCAATCTGCCAATAAGCGGGCGTCCTGGGCACTAACTTGAGAATCTCTTGCATGCAGCTCAAGTGGCACTGCCTGCCGTATCCCACTAAAGTTGAGCTTTACCTAGCCACATGGGCGATAGATAGATAAAGCAGATCCGAGCTTACGCTGCGAATGCTAGGTTTTGGTTTGTTTTGCCAGTTGTTATAATCGCGTTTTTACGGAGCCGACCCTCCGACGCGCAACCCAAGCCCAGATCATCCCTGTCGAATCCGTAACGTCCCCTCATATTAAAGGAACACGGAAAGGCGATCAGCCTTAAGTGCTATACCATTAGTATAAGACAAGATTGGTCAGACATCAAGCTTTAACGATTGCGTTCTTTCATCGCGCGGTCAATTTCCCGTTTCGCGTCTTTCTTTTTCAGGTCCTGGCGCTTGTCGTAGGTTTTCTTCCCTTTACCGACGCCGATCAACACTTTCGCGTAGCCGTCTTTCAGGTACATTTTCAATGGGATGATTGCCGCTCCCTGCACTTTCGACACACCAACCAGTTCGTTGATCTGCTTTTTATGCAACAGCAATTTCCGGCTTCTTGTCGGATCATGATTAAAGATATTGCCTTGCTCGTACGGCGCGATGTGCATATTGGAAATCCACGCTTCACCGTTCCGAATTCGTACACATGCATCCACCAGCTGGACCTTGCCTTTGCGGGCGGACTTGATCTCCGTCCCTTGCAAAACAATACCGGCTTCGATCGTCTCTTCAATCGCAAAATCGAAGCCGGCTTTTTTGTTCTGGGCTATTACTTTCCCGTCACCCTTCGCCATAATATTTCACCTCATAATGGATTCGAAAAGAGCGGCCCGCAAGCCGCTTCTTCACTTTTTCTTTTTGGCTCCCTGTTTAGCGGCGCCTTCATAAAACTTTTTCTTTTGGCTCTTCGGTTTGCGTCCTGGAGCTTCTCCCGGTTTGCTTCCCGGTTTTCCGCCGCCTGGCTTCCCGCTGCCGCCTCGGCCCTTGCCTTTATCGTCTCCGTCCCTTTTACCGGCACGGATCACTTTCGGTGCATCTCTTCTTGGGCGTCGCGTGCTTTGCGGCATGCCGACAATTTCAAAATCGATGGAAGATTCTTCAGGTTTCACCCCGATCACTTTAATCTGGATTTCATCTCCAATGCGGAATTGGCGGCTCGTACGTTCGCCGATCATCATCATTTGGCGGTCGTCGAAACGGTAGAAATCATCCGTCATATTCGAAACGTGGACCAAGCCTTCAATCGTATTCGGCAATTCGATGAACAAGCCGAAATTTGTCACAGACGAAATGATGCCTTCGAATTCTTCGCCGATCTTATCAGCCATATACTGAGATTTCTTCAAAGCATCCGTATCGCGTTCAGCATCGACAGCACGGCGTTCGCGCGACGATGTATGTTCCGCGATATCGTTCATATTCGCTTCCCAGTGCATAATTGTCGCTTTGGACAAGTCTTTATTGATCAAATACGTACGGATCAAGCGGTGGATGATCAAATCCGGATAACGGCGGATTGGCGACGTGAAATGCGTATAAAATTCACTCGCAAGGCCGAAATGCCCAACGCTGTCTGCAGAATATTTCGCTTGCTGCATCGAGCGCAGCATCATCGTGGAAACAACCGCTTCTTCAGGCGAATCTTTTATTGAATTAATGATTTCCTGGAGCGCACTCGGTTCGACTTGCGTCCCGCTACCTTTGACAACGATACCGAAGTTCGTAATGAATTCAAAGAAACGCTGAAGTTTTTCCGGCTTCGGATCTTCGTGGATCCGATACAATGACGGCACTTCCATGCGATGGAAATGTTCAGCGACTGTTTCATTGGCAGCCAGCATGAATTCTTCGATCAAACGCTCAGAAACCGTCCGTTCACGGACAACGACGTCGATTGGATAGCCTTCTTCATCAACCAGGACTTTCGCTTCCTTGAAATCGAAATCGATTGCCCCACGGCGCATACGTCGTCCGCGCAAAATTTCCGCCAAGTCTTTCATCAATTCGAACATCGGCACCAAGTCAGTGTATTGTTCTTTCAGTTCCTTGTTATCAAGTTCAAGAATTTCATAAACTTCCGTATACGTCATGCGCGCTGAAGTTTTGATGACACTTTGGAAAATGTCATGCGACAACACTTCGCCCATATCATTGAAGATCATTTCACACGACAACGTCAGGCGGTCTACTGCCGGATTCAGCGAACAGATGCCGTTCGACAAGCGATGCGGAATCATCGGAATGACCCGGTCTGTCAGGTAAATGCTCGTTGCCCGGTCATAGGCTTCGCGGTCGATTGCTGAACCTTCCGTCACATAATGGCTGACGTCGGCGATGTGGACACCCAATTTATAAGTTCCATCTTCCAATTTCACTACTTGCACAGCGTCATCAAGATCTTTGGCGTCTGCGCCATCGATAGTGACGATTTGCTCCCCGCGCAAGTCGCGGCGATTGTTCAAGTCAGCTGGATCGATTTCCTCCGGCACATCATTCGCCTGGTCAAGTACATCTTGCGGGAATTCAGTTTCGATGCCGTGCTTGTGGATAATCGACAAGATGTCGACGCCGGGATCATTTTTATGGCCGAGAATCTGTGACACCATGCCCGTTGCGGACTTGCGCCCTTCTGGCCATCCGGTGATTTCAACGACCACTTTATGGCCATCTACTGCGCCAAGCGTATCGTCTTTTGCAATAAATACATCCATATTCATCTTTTTATCATCCGGCACGACAAAGCCGAATCCACGGTTATCTTGGAACGTGCCGACCACTTTCGTCGTGCCGCGCTCCAAAATGCGGATAATTGCGCCTTCCCGGCGGTCGCCTGATGATCCTTCTGACACGCGGATCATGACTTTATCGCCATTCACTGCTCCGTTGACTTCCGTCGGCGGAATAAAGACATCGTCCATACCCGGCTCTTCCGGAGCCACAAAGCCGAAGCCTTTCGCATGCCCGATAAACTTCCCGCGCATCAGGTTCATGCGCTCAGGCACGCCATAACGGTCTGCGCGCGAACGCACAAGCAGCCCTTTTTCTTCAAGTTT
>DATISS010000126.1:0-16231 GCA_035468565.1 Planococcus sp. (in: firmicutes) | reverse complement strand
CTGCTTGACCGATTTTGGCAATAAATCCGATTTATTGGCAATCAGCAAAATATCGTTGCCGCCGACAAACCGATGGAGCCCTGGCAGCCAGCTGCCATTAAAGTCGAAAATATCGACGATTTTAACGATCAAGCCTTTTCTCTCGCCGAGCCCATTTAAAATTTTCAGGAAATCGTCATCCGTCAAGGATACGGGCTGAAGCTCGTTGTAATTTTTCAATCTGAAGCAGCGCTGGCAGATAATTTCTTCTTTATCTAAGGAAGATGGTGGTGCATAGCCCACTTCTCCCGGGCGTTCTGTTTGAATTAATGCACCGCAACCGATGCAATTTGGCATTTCGTTCAATTTTCTTCCTCCCACATAATCTGGCCTTTATCTTTCAGTTTTTTCATGATTCTGCGCTCCACCAAGCGGTTGAAACGGGTAAAAAAGCCATCGGACTGGGCCACTGGCAACACAAGGATCGTATGGAGCTTGTTGAGATTGCCGCCGAAGATATCGGTCAGCATTTGGTCCCCGATGACCACGACGTGTTCACGTCTGACATTCATCAGCTTGAGCGCTTTCCTGAATGCACGGCCCATCGGCTTGCGGGCCTGGTAAATGAACGGAATGCCAAGTGGATCCGAAAAGGATTTCACGCGCAATTCGTTGTTATTCGAAACGATGACCACTTGGATCCCCGCATCTTTCATCGACCGCAGCCAATCGATCAGCATCGGCGTAGCTTCCGGACGGTCCCATTCCACCAGCGTATTGTCGAGGTCGGTAATGATGCCGCGGATTCCTTTGTCCAATAACATTTGCGGTGTAATATCAAACACTTTTTTTACGTATTGGCTTGGTACGAATTTATGGTACATAATCGACAACTCCTGTTTCTACGGACTTAATTCAACTGATTATAACATATGCGCGAGGGCTTCTCCCACCCTGACCGAATTTCCATTTTGCACATTGGCGCTGAACTCGACTTTGCCGCGTTCAAAAAACAGCACGACTGTAGAACCGAAACTGAAATAAGCCGCTTCTTCGCCTTTTTTCCAGCTCGTGCCGAAGTTTGTCAGCTCGATCGAGTTGACGAACATAGCGCCAACTTTGACCATCAGCAACCTGCCGCAGGCGCTGTCGAGTTCGGTGATCATGCGGTAATTGCCGCTGATCGGCGCTTTCCCATATTGGAGCCCTGCCTGGTTTACCGGATAAGATTTTTTGCCCAAGACGTATTGCTTCAACACATTCCCATCGACCGGGCTATGGATGCGGTGGTAATCCGCGGGCGATAAATACAACACAATGTATTTGCCCTCGCGGTAAAAATCAGCCAGTTCCGCGTTGCCCAGCAGATCTTCCAAGGAATATTGCTGGCCTTTCACCAAGAAATGGATGCCATCGTGGAGATCGCCGGCGATTTCCACTTTTGCGTCGACAGGTGACACGACAGCTTGCTCGGCAATCGGCCGGCTGCCTTTTGTCAGCTGGCGGATAAAAAAATCGTGGAGCGTCGGAAACGAATCCACCGCTCCGGCTACATCCGCCATATCTATTTTATAGGTTTTAATATATCCTGGAATCGCTTTGCGGCTCAGCCGTGACTTGGCGAAATGCCTGATCAGGCCGGAAGTCATCGGTCCATTAGTCAATTCAATCGAACGTTGGTAAAGCTTTTTCTTCACACAGACACCTCCATTGCTTAAAATAGTCTACCATTTTTTGGCCTTAGGCAGTATAATGAACTAAAGAAGTTTATGGCAAAGGAGTGTTTTCCATTGTTACTCATAGAACGGATGGATCACACAATTAAAAAAATGAGATCCCAAACCGCAAACATGATCACAATCGGCAATATGGCATTTGGCGGCGCGTCTTTAATGGCGGCACTCAACGGCTACTACAGCTTTAGTGTTTTGTTCATTTTCATCGCTGCATTTTTAGACCGTTTCGACGGCATGGTCGCAAGGAAATTCAATCAGGAGTCGGAACTCGGCAAACAGCTCGACTCGATGAGTGATATCATTTCGTTCGGCGTCGCTCCTGCTATCTTGATGTATGAATTGGTGCTTGTAGATTTCGGCATCGCCGGCATGGCGTTTACAGTCATTTATATCGCAAGCGGCGCGTTCCGCTTGGCTCGTTTCAATATTGCAGAATCTACCGGTTATTTCACTGGCTTGCCGATCACAGCGGCCGGCACGCTCGTCACTTTGTCCTATTTCGGCTTGGCGATCATTCCGCCCGTCGCGTATATGTTCTTGTTCTTGATCTGCTCGCTGTTGATGGTCAGTACGTTCACCCTTAAAAAAGTTTAAAAGCTGGAAGCGGCCATTGCCGCCTCCAGCTTTTTTTTGTGTTCTTATTGTGCCGCTAAGCGGTCTACGACGTTCAATACGATCTGTGTGGAGTGCTTCGCCGCCACTGGCAGGAATTCTTCAAACGAAATATTGGATTGTTTACCGGCAATATCCGATAAAGCCCGGATGACGACAAACGGTGTTCCGAATTGATGGCAAACCTGAGCGACTGCCGCAGCTTCCATTTCAGCCGCTTTCATCGTCGGGAAATGGCCGCGCACTTTCTCCACGCGCTCCGCATCGTCCATGAACGAATCGCCGGTCGCGATGAGACCTACTGCATAGGCATGCTCGCCGAGCTCCTCCACCGCTTTGACCGCGTGATCCATCAAATTCGCACTTGACAGGAAAGCGGCCGGCAATTGCGGCACTTGTCCCATTTCGTAGCCGAAAGCAGTCACATCAACGTCGTGATGGCGGACTTCGTCGGAAATGACGATAGCGCCTACTTCCAGATCCGCATCAAAGCCCCCTGCAGAGCCCGTATTGATGATGACATCCGGTTTGAATTGCTGAAGCAACAACGTCGTCGACATCGCGGCGTTTACTTTGCCGATGCCGCTTTTCAATAAAACGACTTCCTGCCCTTTATATGTTCCAGAAGTAAATTCGCAATTAGCGATTTCCTCCGTTTTCACATTATCAAGGCTTGCCCGCAGCAAATGAACCTCTTCTTCCATAGCACCAATAACACCGATTTTCATCAATTCTACTTCCCTTCTATCATGTAAGTTGAACGATATGGAGCAAAACAGCTGCGCTTGCCGCGGGCGAGCGCCAAGCCTCCTCAGTCGCTTCGCTCCCTGCGGGGTCTCGGCTGTCTCGCTTTCCCGCAGGCGTCTCCGCTGTTTTGCTCCATATCGAGATATCTCTTAGCGGAGGCGCGTCAAGGGGCTAGGCGAAGCTGTGAGACGAGTGGTTTTCTCGGCTCATTGCGAGAGCCATGCCCAAAGCGTCCGAAGCGGTGTATAAGCATTAACATCTTTAGTTTAACTATTATATTTTTTTTGGAAACTGGCCATAAAAAAAGACGCCTTTTTAATAGGCGCCCTTCAGTGTTTTTAGGACATCCAGCTTCACCGGGTTCCAGCCTTTGCCTTCAACCCATTCCATATGGACGCGGTATTTCTTTGATTGGTCTTTGGACTGCACAACGCCGATCGATTTCTGCGGGCCTCCGCCGTTTTTGATCATCATGATGTACATATCGTCCTCAGCCAAGCCCGTGGCGTAAGAAATCGCTTTGATTTTTTCATTCCAGTCTGCTGAGCCTTTTTCATAGACAGAAACGTGATCACCTTTTTGCTTTGTGCCGACTGGCTCCCAGCTTGTATTGATGATCGTTTCTTCAACAAGCGGATCGTTTGAATCTTCTTTAGTGATGGTGCCGCCTGTTACTTTGCCTTCTTCTGTTTCTTCAGGCTCCGCTTCCGGTTCGGCAGGAGCTTCTTCGCTTTCTTCGCTTTCTTCTTTAGAATCGTCGCTTGCAGCATCGCCTTCCGGCTCATCCGCTGCTCCGCTTTCTTCCAGCTCCGCTTCAGAAGCGATTTTTACCGATTCAGGCTGTTCGATGCTTCCTTCTTCCTTGTCCAGAAAGATAAATGCTCCTGTAATGAGGATCAATGTGAAGACCAGCCCAATCATCATGTTTAAGACCGAATTGGACCGGTTCTTATTATCCGAGACAGAGTTGGACCGATTCTTCTTATTCAAGCGAGAAGGATAGCGTTTTTCTTCATTGGCCAAATTAATGCCTCCTCTTCAAATTATTTTTAACGTGCAGCCACATCACGAATAAAACGTTTTTGGCGCACGTAAGGTTCCAAGGGAGAGCGATTGTTAATAAAAAAGGCCATTCAAACTAAGAATGGCTGTTTTTTCAGATCAAGTGATGGAGATGATTTTGATTTCCATTTCGCCGCCTGGCGTCAACACTTTGACGATCTCGCCGACAGTACGGCCGATCATGCTTTTGGCAATTGGCGAATCATTGGAAATACGGCCTTCAAGCGGATCCGCTTCTGCCGATCCGACGATTGTATATGCTTCTTCGTCGCCATCCGGAACTTCGACGAAAGTCACTGTCGTGCCCAAACGGACCATGTCTTTATTCTTTTCGTTTTCATTTATAATTACCGCATTGCGGATCATCGATTCCAATGTCGAAATGCGTCCTTCGACGAATGCCTGATCTTCTTTTGCGGAATCATACTCAGCGTTTTCAGATAAATCACCGAAATCACGTGCGATTTTAATGCGTTCAACCACTTCTTTGCGTTTGATCGTTTTCAGAAAGTCCAGTTCATCCTCTAACTTCTGCTTTCCTGCAGCTGTCATCGGAAATTGTTTTTCGCTAGCCATTTTTTCCCACTCCTTCAACTGCTGACTCTAGATGCCTGCATCCGTCAGTCTCGTCTCATCATATTATAATCTGGCAATCTATTCAAGAATTGTTTTAATTTTTGTAACCATCAAGTCGATTGCCACTTCGTTCTGGCCGCCTTCGGGTATGATGACGTCCGCGTAGCGTTTTGTCGGTTCGATAAATTGATTGTGCATCGGGCGCACAACGGTCATATATTGTTCGATCACGGAATCGATCGTCCGGCCCCGTTCGTTGATATCCCGCAGCAAACGGCGGATAATGCGCAAATCCGCATCGGTGTCGACGAACAATTTGATGTCCATCAATTCCCGCAGGCGCTGGTCTTCAAGGACCAGGATTCCCTCTAGGATGATGACGTCTTTCGGCTCAATGTGGACCGTTTCATCAGCACGTGTATGGATCGCGTAATTATAGATCGGCTTTTCGATCGCTTCGCGTTCGAGCAGCTTGTTGACATCGCTGATGAGCAGATCCGTATCAAATGCCAACGGATGGTCATAATTCGTTGCGAGACGCTCTTCAAAAGCCAAATGGCTTTGGTCTTTATAATAATAATCTTGTTCGATCACGACAACCGAATGTTCTTTGAATACTTCATAGATAGAATTCGTGACGCTGGTTTTACCCGAGCCCGAACCTCCTGCTATCCCAATTACGACCGGACGGTTTTTCGACATTATTCCAAGCTCCTTGCAAATGGACTTTTTTATAGGCTTTTCTTTTTACAGATCATGATGCCGTCGCCTACCGGCAGCAATTGCACCTCGTAAAGCGGATGGTCCATCATGTGTTCCCTGAATTTCTTGATGTTGCGGATCATCGTCCGCTTTCTTCTCGGTATGTCGGTGAGCGGCTGGTCAGCCATTCCGTGCATGAGCATATTATCGCAATAAATGATTCCGCCTTCTGGCAGCAGCGTTTCGTATTTCTCGAAAAAGCGCTCGTATTGCCCTTTGGCGGCATCGATGAAGATGGCGTCATAAGAAGGCTGCAGCAGGGAACAGTCCATTTCCAGCGCATCAGCATGGAAAACGTGGATACGCTCTCCGTAGCCCGATTCCGCAATGAACTTCTGAGCCTGCGCGAATCTGCTATCATCCCGCTCAATTGTGTCGATTTTGCAAACCGGCAAAGCCTGTGCCATTTTTATCGCTGAAAAGCCGATGGCCGCGCCGATTTCCAAAATAGACGCCGGCTTCTGCTGGTCCAACAGCTGGGTCAGTTCATCGATGCCTTGTTCTTCCATGATCGGCACGTGATGCTGCACAGCATAGCTTTTGATCGACTCCAGCGTCTCCGCCAATTGTTGTTGTGCCATTATTCAAGCCCCTTCTCGCGCTAGCAAAAATTACTACTTATACTAACATAAAACAAGAAGGAATGCGAGGTCGCTTCCTTCTTGTCTGGTTATTATATTTTATTGGCCGATGAATTTATCGCGGTTTGCCAAATGTTCATCATAGGTCTTTGCAAAATGGTTTTTGCCTTCGGAATCTGCAAGGAAATAAAAATATTCCGTTTTGGCAGGATCCATTACAGCTTGGATCGATTCGATCCCCGCTGAAGCGATCGGCCCCGGTGGCAGCCCTTTATTGGTGTAAGTGCTGTAAGGGTGTTCGAATTCGTAGTCTTTGTTGAACAAGCGTTCTTTGTGTTCGCCCATCGCGTAGATGACGGTCGGATCCGTCTGCAGCGGCATGTCTTTGTCGATGCGGTTGAAGAATACGCTGGCAATCACTTCGCGGTCGCTCTGTGATGTCGCCTCTTCTTCAAGCAGTGATGCGAATGTCAAGAGCCAATGCGGCGTCTTCTCCATCTCCTGCAGCACCGCTTCATATTGCACCACGTTCGCTTGCGTCGCGCTGAGCATTTGTTCGATGATCAGCGTCAGCGATGGATCTTCTTCGTAGAACGAGTAAGTTGCCGGATATAGATAGCCTTCCAAAGCGTAGCGGACATTTTCGCCTTTGATCTCATCCGTCAACAAAGTCGGGTATTTTACCATCAGCTCGTCGATATACGCTTCTTCATTGATCTTCTCCATGAATTGCTCTGCCGTGAAATCGGTTTTCTCGGCGACGACATTCTCGGCGATTTGCTCGATCGTCAGCCCTTCCGGAACTGTGATCGTGAATAGCGGCTCGCGGTAAACTTTGCCGGTTTTCAGGCTCTGCGTGATTTCATCGAGCGTCATCGATGGCAGCAAACCGTAAGTGCCTGCCTGGAATTCCGATTCGTTGTTGAATTTGACGTAATATTTATAGACGCGTGCATCTTTGACGATGCCGTTTTTCTCAAGAAGTTCAGCGATGCTGTCGAGGTTTGAACCGATCGGCACTTCAACTTCCACCACTTTTTCAGAATCCGGATCAGCCGGCTTCAATGCTCCACTAACGAAGTTGTACGCTTGGAAGCCGGCGATGCCGACGATCAAGAGTATGACCAACGCGATAATTGCCACTATACGCCTCACGGTTTTTCCTTCTTTCTTCTTTTCTTTCATCCGTTCAAACATGATGTCTTTTTTTGATTGCTTGTCCACGGGTTCCCCCCCTTAGCTATTTCCTTTATCAGTATACATAATTCCTGACAAAAGAAAAAGACGGAATCAGCAAGCAATTCCGTCCCTCTCCTTTTGAGATTACTGTTCTTCGTTCTCTTCTTCTTCGTCAAGGAACGTGTTAAGCATTTCTTCGATCATGTCCCACTCTTCATCCGTTTCAACCGGAAGGAGTTCTCCGCCTGCGATTTTGCCGTCTGCATCAGCGTTTTCAGTGAAAGAAGAAGCTTGGATTTCGATTTCGCCTTCGTCATCTTCTTCAGCGCCAACCGGGAAATACAATACGTATGATTTTCCGAAGTCTTCTGATTCAAATGTGAATAAAATCTCAAATAATTGTTCGTTGCCGTTTTCATCAACGACTGTAATGTGTTCTTGTCCGTGTTCCATTTGCGTCACCTCATAATTTTTTAAAATCAAGGTAGCCTTGCAGAATCATTACTGCGGCCATCTTGTCGATCACTTTCTTGCGGTTTTTGCGGCTTACATCTGCAGAGATCAACATCTTCTCCGCAGCCATTGTCGTCAGCCGCTCATCCCATAGTACCACCGGTATAGCATATACTTCTTCGAGCAAAGCTGCAAATTTTTGCGATGCTTCCGCACGCGGACCGATCGTATTGTTCATATTTTTCGGGAATCCGACGACAACTTGGGTGACTTCGAATTGTTTGATCAATTCGCCCAGGCGTGCCATGCCGAACTCGCCGGCCGCCTCGTTGATTTTAACGGTCTCAATGCCCTGGGCCGTCCAGCCAAGCGCATCACTGATAGCGACGCCGATCGTTTTCGAACCGACATCCAGTCCCATTATTCTCATTCTTGTTCCCCGTTATTCTTTTTAATATAGAATTTCACAAGCTCTTCCAGGATTTCATCCCGCTCAAGTTTGCGAATCATATTGCGTGCATCCTGATGGCGAGGAATATAAGCCGGATCACCTGACAGTAAATATCCGACAATCTGATTGATCGGGTTATAGCCTTTTTCTTCAAGTGCCGTATGGACTTGAAGCATCACTTGCTTCACTTCCTGCTCCATCGATTCATCAGACGGATTGAACTTCATTGTTTGATCAAATGAACTCACGACAAGCACCTCGCTTTTTGATTTAGATAGGAGAATTCGACTCTCACTGCCTGACTTACATTATAAACGATAACCGCCATTTATAAAACCTATTTAAGCTCTTCGTAGACAGATTCCAGGGCCGCTTCCAATTTTTCAGGATTTTTAGCGCCTGCCATTGCCATATCAGGCCGGCCGCCGCCTTTGCCTCCGCATTGCTCTGCTACATGTTTGACGATTTGGCCGGCATGATAGTTCCCGCCTACTAAATCTTTTGTGACGCCGGCAATCAGCATAACTTTGTCGCCGTCGACAGCTCCCAGCACGATGACCGCTTTGTCGAATTTCTGTTTCAAATCGTCCATCATCTGGCGCAGCTGGTTATTGTCTTTTGCTTCGACTTTCGCAGACAATACCGTGATGTCGTTGATCTGCCGCGCCGACGTCAAAATTTCAGAAGACTGCGCGTTGGAGATTTTCGCCATCAGCGATTCGTTTTCGCGCTGCAATGATTTCATTTCCTGTTGCAGCGACTGGACTTTCTGGACCATGTCTTTCGGCGAAGATTTCAATAGAGAAGATGTTTCTTCCAAAATTTGTTCCGTGTCTTTCAAGTTTTCGTATGCACCTTTTCCGGTAACTGCTTCGATTCGGCGTACGCCAGCACCGATGCCGCTTTCCGACACAATCTTGAACAAACCGATTTCCGAAGTGTTCATGACATGAACGCCGCCGCAAAGCTCTTTTGAAAAGCTGCCGATTTCCACGACGCGTACAATATCGCCGTATTTTTCACCGAATAAAGCCATTGCGCCCATTTTTTTCGCTTCCTGCAAATCGTGGAAGCCTGTGTCGACAGCGATGCCGTTCCATATTTTTTCATTGACAATTTGTTCGATGCGCGTGATTTCTTCTTTTGTCACGCCTCCGAAATGCGAAAAGTCGAAACGCAGGCGGTCTGGCCCCACATAAGAACCTGCCTGGTTGACGTGTGTGCCTAATACATCTTTCAGCGCCTGGTGCAATAGATGCGTCGCTGTGTGGTTTTTCACGGTGTGCCGGCGTTCAGAGCTATCCACTTCCGCTGCCACTGAACCAGCCGTCAATTCGCCCGAGTCGATCCGGACAGAGTGCAGGTTCTGGCCATTCGGTGCTTTTTTAACGTCCAGCACAGTTGCCTGCACCAAATCGTTGCTGAGCGTTCCGCGGTCCGCAATCTGCCCGCCGCTTTCCGCGTAGAATGGCGTCTTGTCGAGAATGACCTGCACTTCGTCGCCTTCTTGCGCGCTTTCTGCCACTTCGCCATCTTTGACGATAACGAGAACCGACGCTTGTGCAAGCGTGCGGTCATAGCCGATAAATTCGCTGGCCACTTTGATATTGCCCAGAACTTCCGATTGGGTCTGCATCGAGTTGACGCTTTGGCGCGCTTTGCGTGCGCGGTCGCGCTGCGCGTTCATCGCTGCTTCAAAACCGGCGTGATCGATTGCCATGCCTTCTTCTTCCGCGTATTCCTCGGTCAATTCAACCGGGAAGCCGTAAGTATCGTATAAGCGGAAAGCGTCTTCCCCCGGAATTTCACTGTGCCCGGCAGCTTTCTGGCGGGCTGCCACTTCGGACAAGATCGCCAAGCCATCGTGGAGCGTTTCATGGAAACGTTCTTCTTCCAGTTTCATGACGCGGATGATGAAATCCTGCTTGTCGGTTACTTCCGGATAAAACTCTTTCATGATGCCGCCGACGACAGGGACCAATTCATACATGAACGGTTTTTCGATGCCCAGCTTTTTCGCGTAGCGGACAGCGCGGCGCAGCAGCCTGCGCAAAACGTAGCCCCGCCCTTCGTTCGATGGCAAGGCGCCATCGCCGATTGCGAACGCCACCGTGCGGACATGGTCAGCGATGACTTTGAACGCCATATCGGTTTCGACGTCCGTGCCGTAGCGCACGCCTGAAATTTCTTCGGTTTTCTGGATGATCGGCACAAAAAGATCCGTATCGTAGTTCGTCGGCACGTTCTGCACGACCGAAGCCATACGCTCCAAGCCCATCCCTGTATCGATGTTCTGTTTCGGCAGAGGCGTGTAGGTATTGTCCGCATTGTGGTTAAACTGCGAGAACACCAAATTCCAAATTTCCAAATAGCGGTCATTTTCGCCGCCCGGATACATTTCCGGATCACTTGGATCGTTGCCGTAAGATTCGCCGCGGTCATAGAAAATTTCCGAGTTCGGTCCACTTGGGCCTTCGCCGATGTCCCAGAAGTTGCCTTCGAGGCGGATAATGCGTTCAGCTGGCAAGCCGACTTCATTGAGCCAGATGGCGTAAGCTTCTTCGTCTTCCGGATGGATCGTCACCGACAGCAATTCCGGATCGAAGCCCATCCATTTCGGATCTGTCAGGAATTCCCACGCCCAGTGGATCGCTTCGGTCTTGAAGTATTCGCCGATTGAAAAATTGCCGAGCATTTCGAAAAATGTATGGTGGCGCGCCGTTTTGCCGACGTTTTCAATATCGTTCGTGCGGATCGATTTTTGCGCGTTGACGATGCGCGGATTCGTTGGAATCACCCGTCCGTCAAAATATTTCTTCAGCGTTGCTACACCGCTATTGATCCATAACAACGAAGGATCTTCAAACGGCACTAGCGGAGCGCTTGGCTCCTGGTCGTGGCCTTTTTCTTTAAAAAATTCGATATACAGTCTTCTGATGTCTGCAGCTTTCATGTTCTTCATATTTTCTCCTCCTAGCCATAATAAAAAGCCCCCATCCCTTGCGCTGGCGCAAGGGACGAAGGCTTTATTTCGCGGTACCACCCTAATTACACGGACAAAAAAGCTCCGTGTCTCTCATTATGCCTTAACGCTGGCTTCACGGCAGGGATTAGCTGCACTCCGGAGTAGCTTTCCAAAACAGCGGGGCGAAGGTCCTTTCAGCCTGGGAACCTCTTTCTGAACGCGAGCAATTCTGTACTTTCTCCATCTGGGTGTTGGTGTATGAATGTTATATCCTGAATTATATAGAAAAAGATTCCGCTATGTCAATAGCCGCGGTCCTTGATAATAAATACGCCAACAAAAAAACATCCGCTGGGGATGCTTTTCACACTTCTATAAAATCTGCGGGCTTGATGCCTTCCATGCCGATGAGCGGATGGATAGCGTGGGCGTTTTCCGCCGTCAAGCTCGCTGGACCGGTTTGAATCGGGGCAGTAGGTGCTGCCACAGCGGGTTTTTCAACTGCAGCCTCTTCAGGCGCACCTTCAACCGTTTTAGCTGCAGGCGGCGCATCCGAATGCTGCAGGCGGCTTTTCAGCGTCGTCATGCGCTGCGTATCATCAGTGCGCTCGACCCCGTAGCGGAACACTTGCGGATCGCCGCACAAGATCAGGAAATCCTTGCTGCGGGTGATGCCCGTATACAATAAATTGCGGCGCAGCATTTTCATATAGCCGCGGACGACCGGCATGATGACCGTCGGAAACTCCGAGCCCTGCGATTTGTGGATCGAGCAGCAATACGCCAGCGTCAGCTGGTTGAGGTCGCTGCGCTCGTAAGTCACTTCGATGCCGTCAAACGACGCGACGAGCATGTCCTGCTTCTCGACCGTTTCTTTCGCTTTCAAGATGGCAACGACTTCGCCCATATCACCGTTAAAGACATTGCTTTCCGGCTGGTTGACGAGCTGCAGGATCTTATCGCCGATCCGGTAAGAGATGTCGCCGAACACCAGCTCTTTGCGTTTGCCGTCGGCGTTCGGGTTGACCATTTCCTGGATCATGCGGTTTAGCGCGTCGATGCCAGCCGGCCCTTTGTACATCGGGGCGAGCACTTGGATATCTTTGATCGAATGCCCTTTGGCAAGCGCGCTTTTGACGACTTTCTCGACAACCGATAAAATCTGATCCGGACCGGCCTTGATGAACGAGCGGTCCGCGGTTTTCGCCGTGATGTCAGCGGGCAGCTGCCCGTTCTTCATCTGATGCGCGAGTTCGATGATCGACGAGCCTGAAGACTGGCGGTAAATGTCGGTCAGTTCCACGGTCGGAATGCGCTTCGACTCAAGCAGATCACGGAGCACTTGGCCAGGGCCAACAGGCGGCAGCTGATCCTGGTCGCCGACGAAAATGAGCTGGGCGTCTTCCGGCACTGCTTTCAGCAATTGATGCGCGAGCCACGTATCGACCATCGACATTTCGTCGATGATGATCAGGCGGCCTTCTATTTCTTTTTCGGTTTCCTCGTCTTTTTCCTGTCCGTTAAAGCCAAGCAGGCGGTGAATCGTCATGGCCGGCAGCCCCGTCGACTCGCTCAGGCGCTTCGCGGCACGTCCCGTCGGTGCAGCAAGTATGATCGGGAACGGCTCTTTTTTCTTGGCGTATTCTTTCGGATCGAGCGACAGGCCGTGAAGCTCTGCATAAACCTCGACAAGGCCGCGCACAACAGTCGTCTTTCCGGTGCCGGGCCCGCCTGTCAAGATCATGACAGAAGAATTGATACTCGCGTCAATCGCTTCCACTTGGGTTTCCGCGTAATTGACGCCGAGCCGCTCTTCTGCTTCGCCGAGCGCTTTCCGCACTTCCGACGCCGGGAAACGGTCGCGGTTCGCCTGCGACGCCAGCATCGTTTCAAGCTTTGTCGCAATGCCGACTTCCGAATAATACAAAGACGGCAAATAAAGCCGGGTTTCTTCTCCCGACACTTTGCCTTCTTCATTCATTTCGATCATCGCTTTCGAAATCGCATCGATTGGAATGTCTTCACGCTGGCTCGCTTCCAGCATTTCTTTGACTTGCGGGATGAGCGTTTTCGCATCGACATAGACATGGCCTTCGGACAGCGACGCTTGGTTCAGCAAATGCAGAATCGACGCCTTGATGCGGTCCGGGTGGCTGCCGGTGATGCCGAGCTTCGCACCGAGTTCATCCGCGCGGTGAAAGCCAATGCCTTCGATTTCCTCGATCAAGATAAACGGATTTTTCGTCAGGATGTCGATCGTTTCTTCTCGGTAGGTCTGGTAGACGCGCATGCCGATCTGCGGGCCGAAGCCCCAGTCATTGAGCTGGATCATGACGCGCTCTAAGCCTAGGTTCAGCTGCAGCGTCGAGCGGATCGTGTCCTTTTTTTCATCGGAGAGCCGCGGCACCGCATTGAGTGCCTCCGGATCTTCGAGTATTTTCTTGATGGCGTCTTTGCCCAATTTCTTGACGATTGTCTCCGCTGTCTTGCGGCCGATGCCATTGAACATATCGCTCGATAAATAATGCACAATCCCCTGCTCTGTTTCCGGCACTTCTTTTGCGAAGGTTTCCACCTGGAACTGGACGCCGTAGCGCGGATGGTTTTTCACCGCACCCGTAAAGCGGTAGGACTCTTCAAGCGACAATTTCGGAAAATAGCCCGAGACGATGATTTCTTTTTCCTGGTACGAGGTGTTTGTTTCCTGGATTTTCACTTTCGCGATGGAGAAGAGATTTTGGGGATTGTGAAAAATCGAGACGACAGGCCGGCCCAGTACAAAATGCGTTTCTTCTTGGAATAAATCAATTTGTACAGTCATCGTCGCCGTCTCCTTCCACAATGTTTAATATTTTTATATGTTTAATTTCAGATACTCCGCAAAACTGCTTCGCTTGCCGCGGGCAAGACATGGGCCGAAGCTAGCAAGGCCATGTCTTTGCGACGAAGCGCAGAGCGCTGCAACGGTTTTTATGTCTCGAAGCTAGCGCAGCGATGCAGAGACAGGAGCAGAGCTCTTATTGCAGGCGTCTCCGCAGTTTTGCTCCGTATCTACATACATGAAAACTTTATTCTTGTAGCTCTCTTTTTTTCAAAGAGCTTTTCAAGCGCCGGCGCGTCAAGGGGCTGGGCGTAGCAGAAAGACAGGCGTTCTTTGCCTGGCTTTTTGCGGGAGCCATGCCCAGAGCGTCCGAAGCGGCTCTGAATAAGTTTCTTTATTAGTTCAAATTTGCTTTTATTGCCGTTGAGTTGCAATCATGTCGTACGCGTAGCGCGCCATTTCGTTGCGGTCGTCGAGCGTGTACGCCTGTTTCAAGTGGTGCATGGCGTCTTCGACCTGGTCCGTCGACACGGCGTACAGCACACCTAAATTATAATGCGCATCAGCGTGGTTGGCGTCGATCGCCAACACTTCTAAAAATTGCGGCTCTGCGAGTGAAAATAATTCCATTGATGCCAAGACAATGCCATAGCTGAGGCGCGCCTGTAAATCGGTGCCGTCAAGTTCCACTGCCCGTTGAAGATAAGGCAGCGCCAATTTCGGCTGGTCCATTTTTTCGAAGCATTTGCCCATCATGAAATGCGCATCCGAACCTTCGAGGCCGAATTGCAGTGCTTTTTCATAAAGCTTCACTGCTTCGTCAAAACGTTCTGCATTGAAATACAAGTTCGCGAGCCCGTAATAGGCAGTCGAAGATGTGTCATCAAGCGTCAACGCTTTTTGGAAAAAGCGTTCCGCCCGTTCGTTATCGTCCATTGATGTCAAGACGTGGCCGAAATTGATATAGCCGAGCGGATTGTCCGGCTGTTCTTCGATCGCTTGTGTAAATGCTTGGATAGCGGCTTCCGTATCGCCTTGTTGCAGCGCCTGGATGCCGATTTCGTTATAATTCTTCGCTGTTTCTCCCATTAGCCTACATACTCCAATCGTGCGCCGTTTTTGAACACGCGGTCAATCGTTCCGCCGCCAAGGCATTCGTCTCCGTCATAGAAAACGACTGCTTGTCCAGGCGTGATTGCCCGTACCGGCTCGTCGAATGTCACAAGCGCTTCATTGCCTTTCATTTCCACAGTAACGCCGACGTCGGCTTGGCGGTAGCGGAATTTCGCTGTGCACGTGAACGTGCCTTCCGGTGCTGTGTCCGATGTGAAGCTTAAGTTCACTGCGCTCAAGCTGTCCGAGAACAGCGCTTCGTGGTGGATATTCTGCCCCACAAACAAGACGTTCTTTTCGAGGTCTTTGCCGATGACGAACCATGGGTCGCCCGCTCCGCCAATGCCAAGCCCTTGGCGCTGGCCGATCGTATAATACATCAAGCCGTCGTGCGTGCCCATTTTCTTGCCTTCCATCGTTACCATATCACCTGGTTGAGCCGGCAAATATTGACCGAGGAATTCCTTGAAATTGCGTTCGCCGATAAAGCAGATGCCGGTCGAATCTTTTTTCGTTGCCGTTGCGAGTCCCGCTTCCAGAGCGATTTCACGCACTTTCTTTTTCTCCATATGGCCGATTGGGAACATGACTTTCGACAATTGCTCCTGGTTCAGTTGATTGAGAAAATACGTTTGGTCTTTGTTGTTGTCCTGGCCGCGCAGCATTTTCGTTTCGCCGTTATCTGCGTGCTCGACTTGCGCGTAATGGCCAGTCGCCAAATAATCCGCACCGAGGCTTAACGCGTGCTCCAAAAACGCCTTGAATTTGATTTCTTTATTGCACATGACGTCCGGGTTTGGCGTGCGCCCCGCTTTGTATTCTTCCAAGAAGTATGTGAACACTTTGTCCCAATACTGCTTTTCGAAATTGACGGCGTAATACGGAATGCCGATCTCGTTGCAGACGCGGATGACGTCTTCGTAATCGTCCGTCGCGGTGCAGACGCCGTTTTCATCGGTGTCATCCCAGTTTTTCATGAAGATGCCGATAACGTCATAACCTTGTTCTTTCAATAAATAAGCGGCAACCGAAGAGTCGACCCCTCAGGACATGCCGACGACAACGCGTGTATCTTGTATTGCTTTTGCAGTCATACGATCTCACCTTTTCATTTAAGCGCTAAACGCTTGCAGATTTGTGCTGTTTTCAGTGCAGCTTCCTGCACTTGCTGGGCATCCAAGCCAAGCCCGAAGC
>DATISS010000125.1:0-16733 GCA_035468565.1 Planococcus sp. (in: firmicutes) | reverse complement strand
GTCCCTTTCGTCACGCCGGCCGCTTCGGCAATGTCTTGGACGGATGTCTCGCTGAAGCCCTTTTCTTCGAATAACAGGATGCTGCCTTCTTTCAATTTCGTTTTCATCCTCCAACCCCCGCATTCTAGATGGCGTGCATGCCGCCGTCCACTATGATGACATCACCGGTCACGTAAT
The DNA here is from genome assembly GCA_035468565.1 of Planococcus sp. (in: firmicutes). GTDB lineage: Bacteria > Bacillota > Bacilli > Bacillales_A > Planococcaceae > Planococcus. Next base: position 16,556 of record DATISS010000125.1, on the reverse strand, counting down.
CCGAAGCTTTGGATGCCAAGAACAGCGCTGCCCCTTTCAGATCTTCTTCTGTACCGAAACGATTGAGTGGCGTCATGTCCAATAGCCCGCTGCCCCCTTTTTCAATGAGCCCTTTCGACATCTTCGTCGGAAAAAATCCAGGCGCAATCGCATTGACGTTGATGTTATGCTGGCCCCATTTGGCAGCCAAGTCTTTTGTAAACGTGATGACCGCTCCTTTGCTGGTGTTGTAACCGATGGTATCCATCAAACGCGGATCAATGCCGCCGAGCCCCGCGACAGATGCGATATTGATGATTTTCCCGCTTCCTTGCTTGACCATCGCTTCGCCTACTGCCTGGCTCATCAGAAATGTTCCGGTAATATTGACATCGAGCACTTTGCGCCAAGCATCAAGCGGCATCTCGAGCACCGGTGCTCCCCATGTCGCTCCTGAATTATTGACAAGAATATCAATAGCTCCAAATTCCTCGAGCGTTTTTTTGACGACATTCTCCACATCTTCAGGTTTCGTGACGTCGCATTCCATTGCCAATGCTCTTACGCCTTTTTGCTTTAATTTTTCCGCCGTTTCTTCGCATGCTTCCACTTTCCTCGAACACAGCACCACATTTGCTCCAGCTTCTGCGAAGCCTTCGGCAATTTGGGCGCCCAGCCCTCTTCCGCCTCCGGTCACGATAGCCGTCTTGCCGTCCAGTTTAAACAAATCCATAACGTTCATCTGCCATTCCCCCATCCAAGTTAACCGTTTCTCACATACTAACTAGTCGGTATGTTCAGAATACTTAAATTAATGGTAACGTTTTCATTCAGCTAATGCAAGAGAGGAGAAATTTTAACTTCCATATAAAAAAGGCTGGAGAATTTCTCTCCAGCCTTTTATTCCGGCAATAATGACTGCAGTTGTTTTAGGTCGACATTGCCGCCGGACAGCACCACTCCGGCTTTCAGATTCACATCCTTCAATTCCCCGAACAAGAGCGGAGCTGCTGCCACTGCACTCGACGGCTCGACAAGCTGCTTGGTCCTTTCCGCTAAAAATTGGAACGTTCGCTTAATGTCGGCTTCAGACACCAAAAGCAGTCCGTCCAAGTACTGCTGCAGAATCGGAAAGGTCATAGCTCCGGGTTGCGTTGTCCGCAGCCCGTCCGCAATAGTGAAACTTTCCGGAATCGAGGTAATGCGGCCGTTTTGAAGCGACAGCCACGTATCGTTCGCCTCCTGCGGTTCCACGCCGATCACCTTGATGCTGGGATTCACCTTTTTCACAGCTGCCAGAATGCCACTGATCAATCCGCCGCCTCCGACCGGCACCAGGAGCACATCGAGTCCGTCCACTTGCTCGAGCAGTTCAAGCCCGATCGTGCCTTGTCCCGAGATGATGTCTTCGTGGTCGTACGGAGGAATGTAGATGCCGCCGTTTTGCTCTGACAATTGCTGCGCTTTCGGAATCCGGTCAGCTGAAGTCGAGCCGCAATAGACAACTTCCGCTCCGTATGATTCGATGGCTGCCACTTTGACCCGACTGGCATTTTCCGGAACAACGATGACGGATGGAACCCCGAGCTGTTTCGCCACATAGGCCACTGCTTGGCCGTGGTTGCCCGAAGAGGCTGCTGTAATCGACGCCGCTCCATCCCGCACTGCATTTTTGACGGCGTTAGAAGCGCCCCTGATTTTAAAGGAACCTGTTTTCTGCAAATGCTCCGCTTTAAAATAAACTCTGTTGCCGCTTGCGTGGTCGAATTGTTCAGAAGTCAAAATCGGTGTGCGATGAATAATATCCGCAATGTTCAATTGAGCCCTTTTTACACTTTCGAGGTCCACCATGGCTGACGCCTCCTTTTATGCCATCATTTTAACACAATGCGAAAAAAGAGTAAGCGATGTGTGTTGAACTCAAGTTGTTTCGCAATTTAGCTTTATTATAGATGCCCAGCGGGTAGTATATACTGAGAACAAAGATAGAAAGGAAGCTTGCAATGATCAAACGTTTAGTGGTGACCGGCTATAAGCAGCACGAGCTTGGCATTTTTGACGACAAGAACCCCGGTATCCACATCATCAAAAAAACCCTTGAAGACCGGCTTCGGGTGTTTCTCGACGAAGGCCTTGAATGGGTGATTTTAAGCGGCCAGCTCGGCGTTGAGACATGGGCCGCGGAAGTGGTGCTCGATTTGAAAGACGAGTTTCCTCAACTGCAATACGCCATCCTCACCCCTTTTGTGGATCAGGAAAAGAAATGGAATGAATCGAAGCAAGAAAAATATCAAATGATCTTGGAACTGGCGGATTTCCACCGGAGCCTCACCAACCGGCCATACGAAGCACCTTGGCAGTTCATCGAGAAAAGCAAATTTTTCCTCCGCAACTCGGACGCCATGCTCATTGTTTATGATGAGGAAACGGACGGTTCCCCTAAATTCACCAAACGGGATGCCGAAGCGTATGCGGAAACCCACGATTATAAAGTGTTCACCATAACGGCGGACGACTTGCGCATTGCGGCGGAGGAAGAACAAATGAATGAGTGGGACTGACCTGCCCAACCGTATCGTTTGACCTGAAGGTTTTTTTCGGTACTTTTAAAAGTCATCTATAAAATATCCACAAAAGGAGAAACTATGAAAAAAGCTTCGAAAGTATTTTACATCGCATTCGCTTTAGTCATCTTGACCGTCGCCTTTGGCGTCATCGCACCACAAGCCTTTGAAAAAACCACAGGCAATATCCGGGCTTACATCGATACGGCCTTCGGCTGGTATTATTTAATGCTCATGGCGTTGATCTTGATCTTCACTTTCATCATCATCGTTAGCCCTTACGGCAAAATCCGGCTCGGCAAAGATTCAGACCGCCCGGAATTCTCGACCATTTCCTGGATTTCCATGTTGTTCTCGGCGGGAATGGGGATCGGCCTCGTCTTCTACGGAGCATCCGAACCTCTCAGCCATTTCGCTGTACAGCCGGCCACTGCAGAACCGGGCACTGACGCCGCATTCAAGGAATCCTTGCAGCGCACCTATTACCACTGGGGAATCCACGTCTGGGCCATGTATGGCATCGTAGCATTGGCACTTGCCTTCTTCCAGTTCCGCAAAGGGGAACCCGCGTTAATTTCATCAACACTGAAGCCGATTTTCGGTAAGAAAATGGAAGGTCCACTCGGCACACTCGTAGACGTTCTCGCTGTTTTCGCAACCGTTTTCGGAGTTGCCACTTCACTCGGCTTTGGCGCTGCTCAAATTAACGGTGGACTTGCCTACTTATTCGGAGTACCGCAAACTTCAACCGTGCAATTCATCATCATCGCTGTCGTAACCGTACTATTTATTTTTTCCGCATGGTCCGGGCTCAATAAAGGCATCAAGTACCTGTCCAACATCAATATGATGCTGGCCGTTATTCTGCTGATTCTCGTGCTCGTCCTCGGGCCGACATTGCTGATTTTGAATATGTTCACCGAGACTTTCGGCAATTACGCACAGAACTTGATCAGCTTGAGTTTCCAATCCGCGCCACTTAATGCAGAAAATCGCCAATGGCTCAACAATTGGACGATCTTCTACTGGGCATGGTGGATTTCCTGGGCGCCTTTTGTCAGCATGTTCATCGCGCGCGTTTCAAAAGGCCGCACAATCCGTGAATTCCTGATCGGCGTTGTCCTGACGCCGACCATTTTTGGAGCGTTTTGGTTTGCGGCATTCGGCACAACGGCTATCGATTTGCAGAAGAGCGGGACCGACCTGGCAGGATTCCCGCCAGAACAGACCTTGTTTGCAATGTTCAATGAAATGCCTCTCGGATTTGCCATGTCAATCGTCGCTATATTGCTGGTCAGCACGTTCTTCATCACATCAGCTGACTCCGCGACGTTCGTTCTCGGCATGCAGTCGACGAAAGGGTCGCTGCACCCAAGCAACCAGATCAAGATTCTTTGGGGCATTGCGCAATCCGCAGTTGCGGCCATCCTATTGGCTGTCGGCGGATTAGCCGCTGTGCAAAACACCATCATCGCAGCAGCTTTGCCGTTCTCGCTGGTCATGATCCTAATGATTGTGTCCTTGTTCAAGGCATTGAATACTGAGATGAAAACACACAGAACCCGTAAATAAAAAGAGCTGTCGAGGATTTCTCGACAGCTCTTTTTTCACGTTCCTTGCGTCCGCCTTTGATAGGAAATGCCATAAGCCAATGAGCGGAATGCGAGAATCCGATCTTCCGAACACACTATCCCTGGGACCATCGCTGTCGGATCAAAGAGGATTCCGTCATCCTGCAGCTGGCTGTTGCGGATTTCCAGATGGCCCGCAACGATTTTCCGCCGCTCTTTCGGCCATTCTTTTGTCGGATCATCGGTCGGGTCGCCCGGCTCGCCGATGATGAGGTTCAGCCGGAAACCGGCCGGGCCGTTGTTCAGGCGGCTTTCGAGCTCTCGTTCAAAATGTCCGAATTCCAGCGCTTTTGCGACTTTTGGTGATAACGTAGCAACTCCGGCGTCTGGTTCCCACTCGTATTTGACAGGTGTGCGTTTGCCTTCACGGTCGATGAAATAAAACGCATGGATGGAATAATAGCGCCCTTTTACAAAGCTTTCCGGAGCATGCATTTTCCGCAGCACTTTGATGGCCGCGCGGCTGTCCGGGTATTTGACCAGCAATTTCACCAATGTGCGCAACGGCAGTTGGCCTTTTTTGAGTGATTTCGCAAGGCCGAGCATTTCAGTGAAGGCTTCCGGGGTCTTGGTGAAAAAAACCGGCGCATTTACGCCGACAATATTCGTCAGCGCTCCACCGGGCAGTTGGAACTGTACAGCCATCCCCTTGACTGGCGACATGGCGTCGGTCCACGCCGGATCGGGCGAGCTGTGCGAGAACCGCACGGCGGCTTTCGTTTCTCCTGCTTGCAGGTGCTCCGCTGTTGTCAGATGGGCTGCGTCTCCTGTAGCTGTGAACACCGCTTCATAAATCATGCCGCGGGCATGCGCCCTGCGATATCCGTTATGCTTGCCGAAAACTGTCTCAATGCGGTCGATGGCCATTCCAGCCAATTGCTTTTTTTCCATGTCCTCACCTCTTTATTAAAAGCTATACCCGCTCATGAATAATTTTAAGTATTTCGGGAATACTGAAAGAAGGACCATTTTCAGAGGAGGAAATCACATGGATATCAAACATAGCGAAAACAAATTCACGATCGTAAAAGACGGCAAAGAACTCGGCGTGCTGTCATATGTTCCAAGCGGCAACGTTCTGACGGTTGAACACACTGAAGTTTCGCCTCAGCTCGAAGGCCAGGGAATGGGTAAAAAGCTGGTTGAGCATGTCGTAAACTATGCGCGCCAAGAAGGCAAATGCATCGATCCGCAATGCTCGTTCGCCAATGGCGTCATCGAAAAGACTCCGGAATTCCAGGACGTCTTGCAGTAAATCCACGGACATCCGCCAAGAGCGGGTGTCTTTTTATGCGGTTTGGCGGCAGGCGCTTTTGTCAGCCGTTTCAATTGCGGCTAACCGGGAAAACCAATAGTAACAGCGGAATGGAAAGGGGTTTTAATAGTGGATATATCGCTTGAAGAAGCCATAAAGAAACACGCCCTGCCTTATCGGTCTACCGAAGACTTGAACAGGATTGTCGATGCTATCGGCAGTTCCAAAATCGTTTTGCTCGGAGAAGCGACTCACGGCACTTCCGAATTTTATACAATACGCGCCGAATTATCCAAGCGGCTCATCCAGGAGCGGGGATTTTCCATCATTGCCGTAGAAGGCGATTGGCCGCCTTCGCATGCAGTCAACTGCCACGCCAAAGCGTATGGCAACGCTAAACAAGAGAGCCGCGAAGTCCTCCAGGCATTCAACCGCTGGCCGACTTGGATGTGGGCCAATGAAGAAGTCGCCGATTTCATCGAATGGCTGCGGCTGCACAATGCCCAAAGCGCGCAGAAGACGGGTTTTTACGGCATCGACCTTTACAGTTTATGGGAATCGATGGAGGAGATTATCCGCCACCTGTCCGCCGCCGGCCTTTCCAGCAGCCACCTGGAACTGGCAAAAAAAGCCTTCGCCTGCTTTGAGCCGTTCAGCCGTGATCCGGAAAAGTATGCAATGTCTTCCATCCATCCATTCAAACGGTGCATCGATGAAGTCGACAAGCTGCTGGAAGCGCTGCGCCAAGACGAAGCACTTTATAAAGATGAACAGGAAACCGCGCTCAGCTTGAAAATCAATGCACTCGTCGCTAGAAATGCGGAAGACTATTACAGCGCGATGGTGCGGGACGACGCCTTGTCGTGGAATATCCGCGATGGGCATATGGCGGCGGCCATAAACGATATAAGGGATTCTCATGGCAGGGATGCGAAAATCATCATCTGGGAACACAATACGCATATCGGAGATGCCCGCGCCACCGATATGCACAGAGAAGGCATGGTCAATGTCGGGCAGCTGCTGCGCGAACAACAGCATGCTGAAGGTGTTTTCGCGGTCGGCTTCGGCACTTATACCGGCTCTGTCATTGCCGCAAGATCTTGGGGGGCACCTTTCCAAAAGATGAACGTCCCTCCCGCACGCCTCAATTCCTGGGAAGAATTGCTGAACCGCACTGGCGCCCATGACAAGCTGCTTCTTTTTGGCGATGACAATCACGCTCTTTTCAATCGATGGGTCGGACACCGCGCAATCGGCGTCGTCTACCATCCAGAATACGAAGCTCGCGGAAATTACGTGCCGTCGAAAATATCCCAGCGCTACGACGCCTTTATTTTCATCAATGAAACGACAGCGTTGACTCCGATTCCAATCGAAAAGCCGATTCTATGACAAGTATCTCTTTGGGAGGGGAGCACGATGAAAAAAACCCGAGCTGTTTTGCTGATTGCTGCCACCGCCATGCTGATTGCCACGGCTGGGCTGGTTATTGCCGGAACTGGTTTTTTTGATAAACTTCAAGGCTCAAACGTGCCAGAGAAAGAGTCCGCGCCGCCTACCGGTGAAGTTTCCGAACCTGTAGAGGAACCCGCCCCTCCACTTGACGAGCGCTTCCCTTCCGAAAAGGAATTGGTGGTCCAAATTGAAGGGACCGAAGAAAAAATCCCCGGCCGCCTGAATATCGGAAAAAACGAATCTTATATTATATATATCGATGAAGAACGCTACCAAATGGAGCTTGGACAAGAAGCGGATCCGGACATGATCGTCCCTAAAGAAGTGCTGCCGGAAGGCTTTCCTGAAGTATCGATGGCGATCGTGCATACCTCTGGCACCGCCCCAGCCGAACGGGTTGCTGAGCTTGCCGGACAATTAAAAACTTCTTTTCCAGACTTGAGCGAGGCGGAAGGAGTGGAGGAACCTGTTAAAGGATTTGTCCTTCACGGCATCGCGGACGGCGGGCAGGAATGGGATGATCCGGTCATCCACGTTTATGTGGTCAGTGACGGGCAGAAAGGCAGCTTCACCCTCACCGAACGGTATTTCCTTGAAGCCGCTGAAGGCCACGGCGCCCGATTCTACTCAATGGCTGCGGAGTTTATGGCCATTGCATCTGAATAATATCGGAATATTTTATTAGGCATCCGTTCATTTTCCGGATAATGGCATAAAAAAATGCGGACCGCGATGGTCCGCATTTTTCATCATACTAATTCATCCGCTCCTGCATTAAGGGAATAAAGGAAACTCCAATTATCCGCTTTGTATAATTGGCTGAATGTCATCTTGTCTCCTGTGCCCATTGTGGCCACATCTTGTTCAATCGCCACGACCATAGTGGTTGCGCCATTTTCAAGATTCATATAGACATCGCCGATAGAAGGTTTGATGCCATTCTTCACTTTCAAATCCTCTTCCAACACTGCATCTTTTTCAAGCTGCTCTGCTGGCACTTTAGATTTGTCAAAATAGGAAATGTCATTGCTTCCCGGCTCTTCTCCTGGCGCCATGACGAAAAATTCTTTCGCTTTGACAGTGTTCTGGCGAGTGGTGATGACGTCTTTGCCTTCCACCAGTTCAACTCGCTCGAATTCGTTCAGTGAATAATGGTCCGTATAATCAGGGTCCGGCTTCGAGATGAAAATGTAGCCGCCCGGCTCAGCTTCGCGATCTTCACGCAACGTGTACCGCGTCCCCATCAGCATGAACGAATCCATGTGTTTCGGCTTGTAGAAGGTCACATCTTCCGCCTTGCTCTCAAACTGCTCCATGTCTTTGATCCGGTACATCAGCACCGACTTTTTAGCCAATGGCTTTACCGAATACACTTTATGCAGTTCGTTGTTGAAATAGACGAATTGTCCCTTCCTGACTTGCAATAATTTCATGTTTCACCCTCCGATCTTAGCTTTGCTCTCGCGTTTATTCTAGAGTAAATATACATAGAAGTCTATGCATGTACTCGAATTGGCTGTTTTGCTATAGTAGGATAAGAGAGCGAATTGGAAAGGTTGTGCTGAAAATGGAATTCGAAAACCGTGAAGAATACATTATCAAAAAATACCAGCAAGATGAAAACACCATGATCCAGTTATTCGTTCACTGGTGCGCAGCCCGCCAATTGGACCCTGTCGCACTTTATCAAAAAGCCTATCCTCACCAGGAGAAGAACCCGGCTTTGCTTGCCGCTGTAAAAGAATCCGCTGTCGAACCGGAAGAAATCGACGTCGGCGATGACACCATGCTGGAAATCCTTCAAATGTTCGGCAACGACGATTTGGCATTTGTAGTTTCCGAAGAAATCAGCAAAACGCCGCATAAAAAATAAAGATCGAATGCATTTCGCATTTGATCTTTATTTATGTTTTTTCCGCAATTCCTTCGCCTTGTTCTCGATATAACTCGTCCGCAGATTCTCATAGCGGTTGGAAGCAATATTGCTGTAAATTTTATCGAAATGATTATCCATTTCTGAAGATTCCGGCTCAGTCACCTCTTCTTCATCCGTAGCTTTGGCCAGCTCCACTTCTTCATTGCGCTTTTCTTCCATTCCCATTCGCCCCTTCCTTGCTGTTCGCTCTATTAATTAGTTTTTCCCGGATAGCACAGCCCTTAAACACAAACGAAAAGACACCGTTTAACAGAACCGGTGTCTTTCTTATTAAACAACAGCCTTAGCACCTTTCAATTCGGCGCCAAGGAAGTTCGCCAACTCCAGCATGCCGTACTTGCCGACTGCAGCTTCAGCATCTGCATTGTAATTTGTATTGGTGTTCACATCATATGTGAAAATGTCTCCCGCATTGTTGCGGATAAATTCGATTCCCGCCACTGCGATATTGTTTTGGCGCAGGAATTCTTCATATTTTACGATAATCGGGTCATTGAATCCTTCCACCACTTGGAATTTCGGTTGTTCTTCTACTCCTTCGCCCACGGGACAGAACAAGTCGTCAATTCGGCACGCATCTGCCGGGCAGAGTTCGAATCCTTCTGAGGTATCCACTTGCACCGCGTAGACAAACTTGCCGCCGACAAATTCACAGCGGGTGATAAACGGCTCCGGCGCTTGGATGTATTGCTGGACCAATGTAATGCCGTCAATCGACGGTTCGAAACCACTGCCGTTTAGGTATTCGTGCAAAGCTTCCATCGAATGGAATAGTTGCACACCGAGCCCTTTGCCAGCACGATTATGTTTGATGATGAAAGACGATTCGCCCAACTTTTCCGCCGCTTTCACGATTTGCTCCTTGCCGTTTGCCGCAATGGTTTTCGGCGTGCGGATGCCGGCAGCGTTGAGTGCCATGTACTGGTTCACTTTGCTGACTTCAAGGCGCAGTGCGCGGCTTCCATTGAACACTTTGCGACCGTAGTGCTCGAGCCAAACAAGCACGGATTCCGTCAATTCCGGCGCGTAGCGGTGGCCCCGTGTATGCGAGGAAGCGCTCATGCGGCTGTAAAATACGCCTTCTGGTGGCACTTCATTCAAATCGACCAAGCCTTCATCAATAAACCAATTCTCATAAGGCAATTCCAGTTCATCGAGCCGTTTGAGTAAATGCGTGGTCCATTCTTCATTTTCGTGAATTACGTATATTTTCTCAGTCATAGTCTTCCTCCTAATTAGAAAGCACTTGAAGCGCTTTGCGTTTTTCTTCCACCAGTGGCATCACTTTTTGTGAAAAGCGTTCCATTTCTTCCAATTGCGGTGAGAATTGCAGCAGCAATAAACCAAGACCCGCTTTTTCGAAAGCAAGAATGCGGTCCGCAATCTCTTCAGGTGTCCCGATCAAGTTTGGCCGCAGCCCCCGGTTGGAAACGGAATAGTCTTCCAGTTTCACTTGCTGCTCCAATTGTGATTTTGAGACAAAATCATTATAACCGACATAGCCACTGGTATCTTTCATGTCTACAATGCGTGCATATTCTTCTTGCACTTCTTCTTCAGTATCGCGGCATACGACATAAGCTGCCATGCCAAACGATTGCAGCGGCTCTTTTCCTGCAGCTTGGCGAAGGTTTTTCATGTCTTGGATTTTCGTTTCGATTTCTTCCACGGTACCGCCATGCATAACATAGGCGTCGCAAGACTCAACAATCGATTTTTTTCCGCGCGGGCTTTCGCCGCCTGCATACAAAATCGGATTCGGTCGCTGAACAGGTTTCGGCTCAAGGCGCGCATTCTGGATATCATAGTACTTCCCTTTAAACGAAAACTCTTTCTCGCTCCACATGCCTTTGACGACTTTTAGAAATTCATCAGTCCGGTCGTAGCGTTCGTCATGCTCAGTAAAGTCGCCTCCGTATTGGCGTGCCTCTTCTGCCCACCAAGCTGAAACAACATTCAAGGTAAAACGGCCATTGGAGATGTGATCAATATTTGCTGCCATTTTCGCTGCAATTGCCGGGTTATGGAAAGCCGGCCGAATCGCAGTCATAATCTCGATTTTTTCCGTTACCGCCGCCAAAGCGGCAGCAGTCGACCAAGCTTCGAGGGAATCAGCTTCCATTCCTTTTATATCATTCAAATTCAATTCAGCGATCAATGTTGTGTCAAAGCCCCATTGTTCAGCCTTTTGCACTACCTGTTTAGCATACTCAAAAGTTGCTGGCATGCTTTCATCTTCCACATTGCGTAGCCATCCACCAAAAATCGGTAACCAAAAACCATATTTCATCTAGAATCGCATCCTTTCATTCTCACTATCATAATCGTGAAAATATTCACGTTATTTGACAGAATAAATTGATTATATATCAAACCTACTATCCTTACTAGTAAACTGGGTTATTGCCATAAAAAAAAGCCCATCATAACTAGACGGACTTTTAACGCAGTTAAAATCAGAACCAGTAAGTATTACCCTTTCGCAAAGGAAGCCGGCATGACCACTGCCAGCACTTCTCCTTTCGCACAGACCGTATCGCCGGCAAATACCTCAACAGCTACTTTGAATTTCTTCGGATGCACCTCTTGCACCCTCCCGACCGCTTTCAAGACAGCCCCCTCAGGTGTAGGCTTCAGGAAATCCACATGCAGCGATGCGGTCACAAAGCGCGGAGGCTCTTCGCTGCTTCCGGGTTCGAATCCGTTTTTCCGGTGCAGCGCAAGTGATGCGGAACCGGTTCCGTGGCAGTCGATCAAAGACGCTACCAGTCCGCCGTAAACAAATCCGGGAATTGCCTTATGTTGCGGAGCCGGTTTGTAATAGGTCACTGTTTCGTTTCCATCCCAGCCGGTTCTGAAATGGTGGCCGTCCTTGTTTAGCCGGCCGCAGCCGTAGCACCAGGCAAAGTCATCCGGATAATCATCTTGAATGGCGTGTACGATTTCTTCCATCATCGGTCTCCCTCGTTTCTGCGGAATCCGTTTTATGTATCAATATTGTTCCGCTTGTTTCACAAGTTTATCACAGCAATATCAAAAAAACTGATTGTTCTGATTCTGCATTTAATTATTTTAAAACAAAGGAAAAAGCATGACCCTTTTCATCAGGCCATGCTCTTCCTTTTACCGCCCCTCCGATTATTCCCTAGAGGGGATCGCACGCGGAAAATTTCTATTCAATTCTTCTACAATGTTGATGCCTGACGAAATTTGATAACCCTCGCCAATGCATTGTGTTGCGCTAACTGTCATTTGCCATTAAGGCTTTTGCTTCGCATGTACCTCTCAGCGAAATTGGTGTTTCTGCAGTTAGACGTACTAGATGCACTTCCACAAAAAACTTACTGTTTACTGATTTGACACTGTCTGGATAGAAACCTTGTGTTGCAGTTGGTCCCTGACAAGAGTTGCATATCGCCAGTAAAGCAAAATTTTCCGCCAAGGCTGTGCAAGTCATCGTCTGGATGCGTTCATAAACTTACTTCGTTTATACGCGTTTCCCTACGTTATTCCGCCTTGTACTTATTATATTCCACGTAAACATTTTCTTAAACCTCTTTTTTAGAATTTTTTAATGAATTCTAAAAATATTTTTACAATCTCTTTTTTGCTCTATATACTGATAGATAGTTCGACAACCGTAATATACAGAGGAGAGATAAAATGGTTAAAAGTTTACCCTTGCGCTCAGAAGTGGCTACAGAAGAAAAATGGGATCTGGATGGCTTGTTTGCGTCAAGCGAAGAATTCGCCCCCGTGCCAGAAGCACTCGAAAAAGAAGCCGCAGCGTTCAGTTTGCAATTCAAAGGAAAGTTGACAGCGGCGGCTTCAATAATCGAAATGCTGGAAGCCTACACTGTTTTATATGAAAAAGTCACACAGGCGGGCGCTTATGCAAGCCTGTCGCTCAGCACGGACCAATCGAACGACGAAGCCCAGATGCGCGCGAGCCGTTTCGGTTCGTCGGCTGCGAAGATCGGCAGCCAGCTTTCATTTGTCGCAAGTGAGCTTTTGGAACTTCCAGAAGCAACGCTTGAAGCGGCTATCGCACAAGCGCCGCCTTTCGAAAAATACCTGAAAAAATTGCTGCGCCGGAAACCGCATCAATTGCATCCTGAGGCAGAAAAAGCCTTGGCTGCTTATTCCGCTACGTTCAATGCTCCCTATGGGCTTTACAACACAACAAAGATGCTCGACATGTCATTTGATGATTTCGAAGCAGGCGGCCAGAAATATCCGCTTAGCTATGTGTCGTTCGAAGGCGATTGGGAGGCCGAACCCCGTACCGATCTTCGCCGTGCGGCATTCATCGCCTTTTCCGACAAGCTGGAGGAATATCAGCACACAGCCGCCAAGACCTACGATATGGAGCTGCAGGCCGAGAAGACGACTTCCGACCTGCGCGGCTACGGCTCGATCTTCGATTATTTATTGTTCGACCAGGAAGTAGACCGCTCGCTTTACGATCGCCAAATCGATTTGATCATGAAGGAATTGGCGCCGCATATGCGCAAATACGCCAAATTGCTACAGCAAGTGCACGGCCTCGACAAAATGACCTTCGCCGATCTGAAGATTTCGCTCGACGCTTCATACGAACCTGAAATCACTGTCGAAGAATCAAAAAAATACATTAACGAAGCCTTGGCTGTCATGGGGCCGGATTACCTGGAAATGGTGGAGCGCTCTTACTCTGAACGCTGGATTGATTTTGCCCAGAATAAAGGAAAATCGACAGGTGCCTTCTGCTCGAGCCCGTATGGAAGCCATCCTTACATCCTGATTTCCTGGACCGGACGCATGAATGAAGTTTTCGTGCTTGCACATGAGCTTGGCCATGCCGGCCATTTCCATAACGCCAACCGCGAGCAGAACATCTTCAACGCCCGCCCTTCGCTTTACTTTATCGAAGCGCCTTCGACAATGAACGAAATGCTGGTGGCGAACCACCTGCTGGCAAACTCGGACGACCCTAAATTCAAACGCTGGGTCATTTCTTCCATTGTCGCGCGGACTTATTATCATAACTTCGTTACGCATTTACTGGAAGCAGCTTACCAACGGAAAGTATACGAACGCATAGATGCTGGCGAAAGCGTCAATGCGGGGATTCTCAACAACATAAAACGCGGCGTTCTTGAAGAATTCTGGGGCGACGCAGTTGAAATCACAAGCGGCGCCGAATTGACATGGATGCGCCAGCCCCATTATTATATGGGCTTGTATCCGTACACCTACAGCGCCGGGCTGACGATTTCAACTCAGGTTTCCAAACGCATTCTCAGTGAAGGCCAGCCGGCTGTCGACGAATGGTTGGAAGTACTGAAAGCCGGCGGCACGAAAACCCCAGCTGAACTCGCTCAAATGGCCGGCGTGGACATCACCACCGAACAGCCGCTGCGCGATACGATCGCTTACATAGGCGGGCTAATCGATGAACTCGTTTCACTGACAGAAGAAATAGAAAAGGCATGAAACGAGGTTTGAAGAACCTCGTTTGCGACGAAGCTGGCGCAGCGATGCAACGGTTTTTCATGTCCCGAAGCTAGCGAAGCGTTGCAGGGACAGAGACAGGAGCAGCGGTTTTCGTAGCGACGAGGAGACTGAAGCGAAATGAAAAGAGCTATCACACATTTTTTGACAAGCAAAAAAGCCCTGAGCATTCAGGGCTTTTTGTCTGAATGGATTTCGGCATCGCCGGCATCCGCTTTATGCTGTTGGGTTGTCGCATCTTCGCCTTGCTGCTTCTTGGCAGCTTCCTCGGCTTCGTTATAGAACGCAGGATAGCCCTGCTGTTCCAATTTCTGTACTTCTTTCCTTGATGCTCTGAGCAGCAGCCGGACAATAAGTATGGACAATAGGAAAATCACCAAAATTGAAATGATCCCCGGAATGTACTCTGATTTATCTTCAGGAAAATATAGAAATTCCATTTTTTCGTTTCCCGCCTTTAATGAGTGAATTTCTTTTCATTATACAGGATTGGATTTTCCTGTTGGGCTTTGAACGTGAACATTTAGTGGCAAGCTGCGTCAATGCCCTTCTGACACGACCGTGAACCGTTTGTTCAAGTGGCGTGGATGCTCAATTTCATCGACGAGCGCCACTGCGTAATCAGGATAGCTGACATAGCTTTTGCCTTTGGAATTGAACGTGATGCTATCTTCGCCGATTTGATAGCGTCCTGTCCGGCCACCTGTTGGGTCGAAGAAAGCTGCCGGGCTTAGAAACGTCCACTTGATGCCTTCAGAAGCCTCTAAATCGGCAAGGTTCTGGTATTGCCCTTCAGCAATCGCTTTAAAGGCGTCCGGGAACTCTGGGGTTTCAATCAAACGGGTCGTTCGGGCCTCATCAACAAACAGGCTGCCGGCGCCGCCTACGACGATTAAGCGCGTTCCTGGAGCCCCTTTCATCGCATCGATCAGCGCTTTCCCTGCCTCGACATGCTGCCGGGCTTTTTCCGGTGGAACGCCGAACGCATTGACGACCACATCAAATTTCTGCAACTCTTCGGCCGTCAGTTCATCAATGTTTTTCTCCAAGACTGCCGCTCTTTTTTCAACCAGCTTTGAGGCGTCACGCACTATCGCTGTGACGTCATGCCCCCGCAGAAGCGCTTCCTTCATGATGAACCCGCCAGCTTTTCCTGTCGCTCCGATAATCCCAATTTTCATGTCTACCGCCTCCATTAATTAGAGTTGATCTACAGCTTCTTTTAAGATTTCAAACGAACGCTTTCTCTTGCCTTGATCATAAATATACGATACCGCCATCAATTCATCAATCTGCAACTCCTCAACAAACGGCTTTAACTGGCGCGCAATGGTTTCCTTGCTCCCGCTGAACGTATATTGGGCCATACCGCGCACCATATTCTCTTCAGGGAAGGTCCATTTTCCGTCCATTGACTCGACTGGAGGCTGCAAGGGATTCTTAGTGCCGCGAATGACATTCAAGTAAAACATTTTGCTGGATGTCCCAAGCATTTCCGCCTCTTCATCCGTTTCAGCGGCCACGGCATTGACGCATACCATTACGTAAGGGTTTGCCAGAGATACAGAAGGCTGGAACTGGCTGCGGTAAATCTGCAGCGCCTGTTTCAGCTGTTGAGGTGCAAAATGCGCTGCAAAAACATAAGGCAAGCCGAGTCGTGCGGCAAGCTCTGCGCTTGAAGTGCTGGAGCCCAAAATGAAAATCGGCACTTCAGTTCCCACTCCCGGATACGCGTGGACCGTGCCTTGATTTTCAAGAGGCTTCAAGTAATTCTGCAACTCCACTATATCCTGTGGAAAAGCGTATGCTGTTTCCTGTGAAGTGCGGCGCAGTGCGCGGGCTGTCTGCATATCGGTTCCCGGTGCTCGGCCCAGCCCTAAATTGACGCGGCCCGGATGCATCGTTTCCAATGTACCAAATTGCTCAGCCACGACGAGCGGCGTGTGGTTCGGCAGCATGATGCCGCCTGA
Source organism: Planococcus sp. (in: firmicutes) (assembly GCA_035468565.1). Taxonomy (GTDB): domain Bacteria; phylum Bacillota; class Bacilli; order Bacillales_A; family Planococcaceae; genus Planococcus. The sequence goes on along the minus strand of DATISS010000125.1, from coordinate 270 downwards.
ACCGACTTCAATCGATCCGGTGCTTCCTAATACTTTGGAAATTAATATTGAGGTAGCTGAACTTGCAAGCGTTGGCGTATTGTGATGCTCTGACAGCCAAAAGCGGCGGTATCCCAGTTGCTCGGCATGTTGCGCCAAGCCGACCATACTATCGATTGCCTCTTTTGCCGTCTGTCCTTGTGAAATGGCGACCAGATCCAAAATGGATACTGGCAGTGTTTTTATATTTTGGTCCATTGTTAAACTTCCTTTCAACGAAATCTAAATTAA
>DATISS010000124.1:0-4449 GCA_035468565.1 Planococcus sp. (in: firmicutes) | reverse complement strand
TGGTAGTTGCCGAAGCCGTAGCCTAGGACACCGACTGGCATTTCAGCAAACGTGTCGCCTGCTTTGGCAACAACGTTGTCGCCAGTCGTTACCGTGATGCGTTCAGGGTTATAGTCATCTTCTGAAAGAAGGATGCCGCCCTGTTTGTGGAACTTGTTGTTTGTTGCGTTTTTCGATACGACGAACACTTCGCCGTAATTTTGCGGTCCGACGATTTGTGCGTCAGCGACGCCAACGCGCATCAACTCTAGCGATTCCCAGAAATCAATGCCGTCTTCTTCCGGATCGAATGTTGCCAATCCGTCGTTATCGATAATTTGAGTCGGCGGGAACACGTCTTCGCCGATGACCAATGGTTCAGGAAGTTCAGCCGTACCGTCTTTCACGACGTCCGTCGAACGGATGCGTGTCAGCGGCAGGTCATTTTCTCTCATGTCGGAATAGCCTTTAGAGAACCATTCTTCCACTGTCCCGGCAACTGTTACAACATCACCGACTTGGAAAGTACTGCTCGCGCTTGAGCGGTTAACGATGATGGCTTCAGACGTTGTCCAGTCGCCGTCATCGTTTGGATCTTGAATGACAAAGTTTGCGCCGTTATAGAAATGCGTGATGACGCCTGTGATTTCATTTACCGCTACGTTTTCATAGTTTGTGAAATGCTTTTTCGCTTGGATGTCGCGAATTTTCAAATCCGCTGTTTTTAACACTGTGTATTCGAATGTGAAGACTTCCGACGTTTCAGCGCCGACTGCGATGGCTTTGATCGCAACGTCTTCTGTCAATGTGATTGGTGCCGTGTAAAGTGTGCTTTGGGCTGTCGGCGTTGAGCCATCAAGCGTGTAATAGATGGCTGCATTTTCCCAGCCGGATTGAAGCTTGATTTCTGTGCCTTCAGAAACGACGCCTGGGAAGACATCGGCATAAACTGCTGGTTTGTTGACCAGGTCAAAGCTTTCGATGCCAAGCGTTTTCACTTGGTACGCATCGTTGTATTTCGAAGCGATTCCTGAAACATGGACCCCTTCGCCTTCTTTGTATTGCTGAAGGAAACGCTCGTATGTCAATCCGTTGCGGTTGTCGTTGCGGATGACGACCGATTCGCCGTTTTCATGCGTTGCCGTGAATTCGAATGTGCCGTATGAGTTCACTGCTGTTAGGCCAGTGATCGTCACGTTTTGGAGTTCAATCAGTTCGCCTTGCGTGTCTTCATTGACGCCAGCAGGAGTAATTTCTTGTAGAGCTGGCACTTCGTTGTTTTTAGAAAGAACTTCTATTGTATTCGGCTGGAATTGCAGTTCGCCGCCGTACGTTGAAACTTTGCCGACAAGGCTTACTTCATCGCCTGGCGCAACGTCTGCCGAAGATGTGTACACATAAATTCCAGCTGTTTCGTCCTGGATATAAAACGCTTTGCCGCCCCAGAATCCTGTTCCAGTTGTAACAATGCCTGTTGTTTCGATCAATTCGCCTGTCGTAGCGCGGGCGTCAGCGATAGAATCGACCGGAGTCGCTTCAGGTGGCGCTTCGCCTTCTGATAAGATTGTGTATGCATTAGCAGAACGCAAGCCCGGTACCGAGAAATATGCACCAAGTGTTCCCGAAATTGTTACTTCCGCTTTGAAGTTTTGAGGATTATCAACCAAGTTGATGCCTGCTCGGGTAGAACCCGTCGGCAACTGAACCGGCAAAATTTTCGCTGGATCGGTTTCGTCCGGTGAATCCGCCAATCCTACATTTGTGGCTCCGGTAAACGGTGCTTCTTGGTCGTAGTTTGTGCCACTTATGGCCACTCCGACAATATAGCCTTTCACCGTTGCCGCTCCAGAATTCGTTGCGATGGCTTCAGCCACGCTAATCGGTTCTGCGGCATTTGCAGTTGCCATATAAGGCAAAGCTGCGGATAAAATCAATAACAGACTCAAGAAAATCTTGCCAAACGCGCTTTTCGTCAAATTTCTCCACTCCTCATGAAAGTATTAACATACAAAGCAAGTATACAAGGAAAGCATTGTGAAATTTATTAAATTATTGTAAATGTTTAACTTTTATACCCATTAGATATAATTAAATGTAAAAAAGTTGAAAAAGTAGAGAAAATGGATTCAGGTTTTATTCACCTTCCGGCAAGCCGCCATTTACCAGATGGATTCAGCCCATTCCGGGTGGTCGATAAACGGATTGCGGTTCCCTTGGATAGCTTCGATTTTTTCGTTGCGCTGCTGTTCCCAAACGCTTACGGGATCTTGCGCATGCCATTGGAGCAATACTGAAAGCTTTCCGTGGTAAGGAGCAGAACCGTTGTTCAGTTGGTTATTCAGCTCGAGATCTACCGGGTCGCCTGGTTCGTAGCGGACCGCCATGTAAAACACCATGCGGGCTACGTCGCCTTTCACTCTGTCGGGCGGCTCCCAGGAAGTTGACGTGCGCAAGCAGCCATCGCAGCCGCTCACTGTGCTGCCTCCGAAATCAAAATCGAGGTTGCCCCGCAAGCCGTTCACTTGGACGTCTGTCGGGCGCAAATGATGGATATCGGTGCCCGCTCCCATTGTGGTACCGAAATCACCGTGCGATTTCGCCCACGTATGTTCCCGGTTCCAGTCGCCCACATCGCCGCCGTTCAAAAGCTTCGAGCGCGATTCGCCGCTGTATAGCAAGAGGACGTTGTTCGGGTTGTTCGGGTCTTCATCTGTCACTTTCAGCGCATCCCACACGCCTGAATAGCTGAGCTGCTGGTGGCCGTCGATGATTTCATGCAGTTCCGCTTTCAAGGCCGCTCCCTGCAAACCCGCTGCTGTTTCGTAATAGCCGTTAGCTGGGGCTGTTTCCGCATTGACTGTCACCGAGAATGACTGCGTTGTGCTTTGATTGCCGTCGCTCGCTGTCACTCCGACGATATGCGAACCTTCCGGCAGGTTGAGCGTCAGGGTCGAACCGGATACACTTCCCTTGGTCGCTGTGAATGACAGGCTCTGCCCTTCCGGATCCGAGAAATAATCACGCAGATCGTATTGCAGAGTCGCCCCCGCTTGCACTTGCTCGTTCACAAACGTTTTCGTTGCGACCGGCGCTTCGTTCGGTGCCGTGGAGCCGTTCATTGTATGCGCCCCGAGCTTGCTGAATGTGTCTGACGGATACGCTGTCCATTGTGCCGAAGGATTGAACGCATCATTGATGACACGGTCGCCTGACGTCACGTCCGCATTCCGCACCAACGTGACGTCGGCAATATTATTGACGCGCGCGCCGGTCTGGCCGACCGAATCGATCGCTGCGCCCGATTTCTCCAGCACCAATGCATCATCCCCGTTGAAATTAATGACGCTGTCATTCCGCAAATTGCCTTGCGCTTTGATGGCGGTTGCCGCACTGCCATGATAAACGACAAACGTCTCCCCGTTTGCGAGGGTGCCGGACAAATTCACTTCGCTTTGCGGCGACGTGCTGCCATTCGAATAAAGGGACAGCGAGTACGAGCTCAGATTGATAGAAGCACCTGTGCCGTTATAAAGCTCGACCGCCTTGTTCATGCTGCTGCCTTCAATGTATTCTGAGATCAACAGATCGCTTGCCGTGGCGGCAGCTTGAACCGGCGCTTGTGAACCTGGCAGCCAAAGACTTGCAGCTAACCCCGCCGATAGTAAAACTTTCATTCCCTTGCTCCAGTTGGTTTTGGCCATCTTATTGTCTTCCTCCTCTTTCCGGGAAATGGTTTACATAGATTGCGTGCAAACTTTCTTTATTCTACTGATAATTGATGTAAATTATTAACATATATTTATATTAATTTACAATTTTAAGTTTATCGAACCCTTTCCTCGCCGTCAACGTTCCTTGAAAAGAGTTACATAAACTTAATAAAAAGAAAGATTTATCGAGACAAGTTTTCTACAAAACTTTCTCTACCAGACAGATTAAAATTATAGAATTTAAAAAGCCTCCAACCATATTTGGTTAAGAGGCTTCGACTATGGAGTATTATCGCTCGCAAGCAATCAAATCTTTATCACGGTCGCTTTTTTTATTCGCATCATATAAAGCTTGGGAAACAAACGGCTTGTACTTCGTTGCGCCACCTTTATTCTTCACTTTTGAAGAGCGGGCAATACCGCCTTTATACACTTTATGGACTTCAGTGCAGTTGGCAAACGTCTTCACTTTTGTTCCTGCAGCATCTGCTGGCATCGGTGCTGCGCTGACTGTAAAACTAAGCGCCAGCATCAATGACATGATTGCAAAACTAAGTTTCTTCATTACTATTCCCCCAATTATTCAACTATTCCCTCTAGCATTTCTTGCTGACAACTTTTAAAAATTACCACCAAAAATTGGTAGCTAACAAAGTATATCAGGTATTTATATCCATGACTATAGTCTTTAAAAAATAAGTTTCAGATCACAGGGACATTTAAAATATGAAACATTATAAACCACATGACTCTACTTTTT
>DATISS010000123.1:0-3992 GCA_035468565.1 Planococcus sp. (in: firmicutes) | reverse complement strand
GCGCGTCATCGATAACCCGTACCAGGACATTCCGCTGGCATCGGTGTTGCGGGCACATTTCATCGGATTGAAGGAAAACGAATTGGCAGAAATCCGCCTGGCTGCACCGAACGCTTCATTTTACGAAGCGGCCAAAACATTTATCCGCAATGGTTCCGGCATCGATCCAGCGGCGGCAGAAAAACTTCAGCGCTTCACGTTACATTTGGAAGACTGGCGCAATCTGGCGCGCCGAGGCTCTCTTGCTGAATTGATCTGGCAAGTCTACCTGGACACGAATTATTATGAAATGGCCGGGGCCATGTCGAACGGCAAGCAGCGCCAGGCGAATTTGCGCGCATTGCATGACCGGGCGCTGGAATATGAAAAAACGTCGTTCCGAGGACTGTTCCGCTTTTTGCGCTTTATCGACAGAATGCGCGAACGCGGGGACGATTTGGGAACCGCCAAATCGTTGAGTGAAAAAGAGAATGTTGTGCGTTTGATGACTGTCCATAAATCGAAAGGCTTGGAATTTCCGGTCGTTTTCTTTGCAGGCACAGGCCGTGCGTTCAACGAAATGGATTTTCGGAAATCCTATCTATTCGACCAGGATTATGGACTGGCGGTAAAAGCCATCAATCCGGATACGCGCTTGGAATATACCTCTCTGCCATTTTTGGCTGTGAGGGAAATGAAGCAGCTGCAGATGAAAGCGGAAGAGATGAGGGTCTTGTATGTGGCAATGACGCGCGCCAAAGAGCGCCTGTACATGACGGCTTCGGTCAAAGACATCGACCGGCTGCTGGAAAAATGGAAGGTCAACTCGCCGCAAGTTTTGATGCCGGATTTCCTTCGGTCACGGGCGAAAACGTATCTCGACTGGATTGGCCCGGCGTTGTCGCGCCATCCAGATGCAGCCGAAATATTCGGCAACGGCGGCCAGCAATTGCCGCACCATTCCCGTTTCCGAGTCACCCTCATCGAATCCACTTCATTGCTGCCGGCAGTGTTGGACGTAGAAGAATTGCTCCATGCAGAAACTGGGGATGTCGATTACAAGGAAGAAGTTTGGCGGCGATTCGATTTCCGCTATCCGCATCAGCAGGCGGTTGAAAAAAGGTCGAAGCAATCGGTCTCTGAGATGAAGCGCCTGCAGATGCTGCAGCGGCTGGAGGAGCCCGAATCGTTTATAAATACCCATGAAAGTCCGGTAAAGCGCGCACTGGCCCACAGGCCGGACTTCATGCAGGAAAAACGGCTGTCGGCTGCAGATGTCGGCACCGCTGTCCATGCGGTCATGCAGCATATTCCACTTGACAAAAAAATGTCTGTGCCTGAAATTCAGGAATTCATAGAAGAGCTGGTAGGCAAGGAATTATTGTCTGAGGACGAAGGCAAGGCTGTCCGCTCCAGCAGCATCAGTAAATTTTACAGCAGTGACCTATACGGCCGCTTGTCGAGGGCTAAGAACATCAAACGCGAAGTTCCCTTCACCTATGCGAAGCAAGACCAGGATGGCGACCATCAAATCATCCAGGGGATCATTGACTGCCTTTTTGAAGAGGAGGGAGGCTGGGTTCTATTGGATTATAAAACGGATAATGTCCTGGGCATCGCAGATATTGGGCAAGAGATGGCGTCGCGCTATGGTGTGCAATTAGCCGTCTACCAGGAAGCCGCGGAGGCAATTTTACAGATTCGCATCAAAGAACGTTTGCTGTATTTATTTGCCGCTGAACGTACAGAGAAGATTTAGGGGGATTGAAGTGAAAATACAACCTGTGCCTACTAACGAACGCATTGAGGCATTGGATTTGATGAGAGGATTTGCGCTTCTTGGAATCCTTTTGATCAACATGCCTGCGTTCCATTCACCATTTTCTTATATTGATCCATACAGCTGGTTTGACGGGGAATGGGATACGGAAGTATTCACTTTTCTGGATATATTCGTCCAAGCGAGTTTTTACCCGTTATTTTCCATGTTATTCGGGTATGGTTTAGCAATGCAGTTCGTTAAAGCGCAGAAGAGCGGGCGGCGTTTTGCGCCGTTGGCGGTTAAACGCTTGGCTTTCCTGCTGCTGATCGGTATTGTGCATGCGTTTTTGATATGGTATGGAGATATTCTGATCACTTACGCCATATCAGGCATTTTGCTGATTGGCTTGCTTCGGCTGCCTCCAGCTTGGCTATTAGGTTTTGCGGCTCTGCTGTATCTAATTCCGCAATTTTTCTTGACCGCATTAATGTTCATCGCGGTGTCAGTAGATCCAAATTTCTATACGGGCATGCAGGAAGTCCAGAACTCCCTATCAGCTTATCCGACGGGTTCATTCGCGGAGATTTTCAGGCAGCGCCTTGATGACTGGATGCACGGAAACAACCCGTCCACTTATTTCTTGCTGCTGGTGATGATCCTGCCGCATATGATGCTCGGAGCGGCAGCTGCAAAATGGCGGCTCGTTGAACGGGCAGCTCAGTTAAAAGGAGTATGGACAGCGCTTGCTATTGGCGGATTGGGTTTAGGGCTTTTGTTAAAATCAACACCGTTCCTTTTTGAGAAAAACTATGCGTTTATGTATGTCCAGGATTCGCTGGGCGGACCGCTCGTTTCAATTGGCTACGCTGCAGCAATCATTTTGCTGTCCCAGTATGCTGGCTTCCGTAAGCTTTTGCACCCGCTTGCCAACGCAGGGCGTATGTCGATGACGCTTTACATCATGCAATCTTTGATTGCTACGTTCATCTTCTATTCTTATGGATTGGGGCTTTACGGCCAAGTGGATATAGCGATAGGCACGCTGATTGCTTTGGGGATCTTTGCAGTCCAGCTTATATTCGCTGAACTTTGGTTTTCCAAATTTTCACAAGGTCCATTGGAGTTTGTATGGAAAAAAGCGACTTACGGACGAAATTTCAAAAAAAGCAACTATTCAAAACAATGAATGTGTATAATGAATGGAATCATAGAAAAGGAGTGTTTGACGTATGAAGCTGTTATCTTTTCGATTTGAAGGGGAAGAACGTTTTGGACCGAAAGTTAAGAAAGAAGAAGCTGTATGGGATGTATTAGCGATTCAGCAAGAGCTCGAAATTTTGCCATCTTTTCCACAAAAGCTTATCGACGGGGTTTCCCATGGCATGGAATTTGTCGAACAGATGCGGAAATTGATCGAAGCAGCTGAAAAATCTGAACATCCTGAGCAATTCAAACTCTCTTTTTCGGATATCGAACGGCTAGCACCAATTACACGGACACCTAAAAATATTATTTGTGTCGGCAAGAACTACGCCGACCACGCAAAAGAAATGGGTGGAGAAGCACCTGTCGAAATGGTGGTCTTCACAAAAACGCCGAATACAATTGCTGCGGACGAGCAGACGGTTTCGGTTCACAGTGATCTGACGGATGCCTTTGACTATGAAGGCGAATTGGCTATTGTTATCGGCAAGGCGGGCAAAAAGATTCCAAAGCAGATGGCTTACGATCACGTCTTCGGTTACACAATCGCCAATGATTTGACTGCACGCGACCTGCAAGCAAAACACCAGCAGTATTTCTTAGGCAAAAGCCTTGAAGGTTCTTGCCCGATGGGGCCATATCTTGTCACTAAAGATGAAATACCGCAATCACAGAACCTTTCGATTGTCACCAAAGTAAACGATGAAGTGCGCCAGAATGGCAATACTGAAAATATGATCCGCCGCGTCGATGATCTTATTTCGGAAGTTTCGAAATATATCGCACTAGAACCCGGCGATGTGATTTTGACAGGCACACCTGCCGGGGTAGGCAAAGGGTTTAATCCGCCGAAATTCCTGAAAGCTGGAGATACAGTCAAAGTGTCAATCGAATCGATCGGTACGCTCGTCACACATTTGTCATAACGGCAAACATGTCTTTTAGGTGCAGAGTTATGCTAAACTGAAAAAGACTATTTTAGAAGAGGTGACGATTTGGCTTTTTTAACTGATACTACACATCTACACATTACGACTTGGGTCATCGG
>DATISS010000122.1:0-13522 GCA_035468565.1 Planococcus sp. (in: firmicutes) | reverse complement strand
CGTATTGGAGGAAATCAACCGGTCGGGCGGACATGCGGCAGGCTGCCACGCGCAGATGTATACGATGGGTGCACTGTTGAAGCACGGCAGCGAAGAACAAAAGAGCAAATATCTGCCGGGCATTGCGGACGGCAGCATCCGCTTCCAGGCGTTCTCTGTCACAGAAGAGGCGGCGGGTTCAAACACGACGGCGATTCAGACCTTTGCCGAGAAAATGGATGGCGGCTATATCGTTAACGGCCATAAAAACTGGACAAGCCGCGTGTTGCAGTCGGATTTGCTAATGCTGCTTGCGCGCACCACCCCGTCCGAAAAAGTGGGCGACAAAAAAACCGAAGGCTTGAGTTTGTTCCTTGTGGATTTGCGGGAAATCCGTGAACAGCAGCCGGAAACGTTTGTTACAGAACCGGTCCGCGCGATGTTCAATTACGCGACAAACCAGGTTTGGTACAAGAACATGAAGATCCCTGCGGATTCCTTGATCGGCGAAGAAGGCAAAGGCTTCCGCTACGTCCTCGACGGCATGAATGCCGAACGCACGCTGTTGGCAGCTGAAGCGATTGGCGATGGCTATTTCTTCATTGATAAAGCTACCGAATACGCCAATAACCGCGTCGTGTTCGATCGCAAAATCGGCATGAACCAAGGCATCCAGTTCCCAATTGCCAAGGCCTACGCCGCTATCAAAGCCGCAGATCTGATGCGCTACGAAGCGGCGCGCAAATACGACGAAGGCGAGAAGTACGGCGAGCAGGCGAACTTGGCGAAATACCTATCAAGCGAAGCGAGCTGGCAGGCGGCAAACGTCTGCGTCGATACGTTCGGCGGCTATGGTTTTGTCGATCAATACGACGTAGAGCGCAAATTTCGCGAAACGCGGATGTATCAAGTGGCGCCGGTCAGCAATAATATGGTGCTGGCGTTCCTTGGGCAGAACGTGTTGGGAATGCCGCGCTCCTATTAACTCAAAACCGATAAGCGCCCGGCCAAAAATGGCCGGGCGCTTTTGCCTGTTACTGTGCATTTATTTGGCTGCGGATGGCTTGACGCCTTGTGGAATCGGGTTGGTATAAGGTTCTTTCGAACGCTTTTTAGCGTGCTCCGCTTTTGCAGCTTCCAGTGCCGAGCCGTTTTCGAAAAGGTGGACGGCTGCTTCCGCCATAGCGCGCGCTGCGAGAAGCGTGCCGCTGTGGGCGAACGTGCTGAGGCCTTGTGTGACCATCTGCCACGTATGCAGCGGTGTGCCGAGCGCACTTGTTGCAGCAGTCAATTGGGCGGTCGGCACAACCCAGCTGACGTCGGAGACATCGGTGGAGCCGGGCATCGTTTTGTCGGAAGGCTCGTAGCTGGAAATGATATCCGCCAGGAACTTCCCTGCAAATTCACTGCCATCGCCGCTATAGCCGAAACTTTCCATGCCGCCGACGAAATTTTTCTTTTCCCCGTCAGACAAGCTGTCCCAAATGCCTTCAGCGAACGTTTCCTCTTCTGGTGTCGGGTGTATCGGGCCGGCTGCCTGCAGCTTATCGAAAAGGATGCTTTCAAGTACGCGGTTCGGTTCGTAATTGGAGCAGGCTTTGTCAAAGACAATAGACATCTCGGTTTCTGTCATTAACGCTGCCCCTTGCGCGATTTTGCATACCCGCTTGTAAATGTCATCCACTTGCGCGACTTTCGGTGCGCGGATCAAATACAGGACCTCCGCTTCCGATTGCACTACGTTCGGTGAAATGCCACCGCTATTGGTGATGGCATAATGCATGCGCGCTTCCGGAATAACGTGTTCCCGCAGATAGTTGACGCCGACGTTCATCAGTTCGACGGCATCCAAAGCGCTGCGCCCAAGATGCGGCGAGTTCGCGGCATGGGAAGCGATGCCTTTAAAGCGGAAATAGACCTGATAGTTTGCCAGGCTCGACAAGCTCATGATGGTGTTGACGTAGGAAGGATGCCAAGTGAATGCCGCATCAAGGCCATCAAAGACGCCTTCGCGCACCATGAACGTTTTGCCGGAGCCGCCTTCTTCTGCTGGGCAGCCATAGAACAACACAGTTCCTTTGGTGCCATTTTTCTCGAAATAAGATTTTACGGCGTAAGCGGCTGCAAGCGACCCGGTGCCAAGAAGATTATGGCCGCAGCCATGGCCATTGCCGCCGGATTCCAACGGCTCTTGAGAAATGCTGTGCGCTTTTTGGCTGAGCCCCGCCAATGCGTCAAATTCACCGAGAAAGCCGATGACCGGTTTCCCTTCGCCGAACGAAGCGGAAAAAGCGGTTTCGATGCCGCCGATGCCTCGTTGGATTGTAAATCCTTCTTTCTCGAATTCAGCCTCCAAAAAACGGGAAGATTCAAATTCCAAGTAACGGGTTTCCGGATGCTGCCAGATGAATTTGCTGATTTCCTCAAAGTGTTCCCGGTTTGAAGCCAGATAGTCTTCGATTGAAAATGTAGGGATCATCACTTACGCCTCCTTCTGAATCATCTTTCAAGTATAACAAATTCAGGCGGAGAATCTTAGACTGCCTGTGAATCACTGTGCGCCTGCCCAAAAGATAAATAAATTTATTCATGAGCGGAGCCATAAGGCGCACAGGATTGATGAAAATGAAAACGGTTGCAAAAAAGCCGGAAAATTTAATGTATATTGACAACTTAAATCAATTTGTTATGATGAAGTCAATTAAAGATTCAAAAAACTATTTTGACGGAGACAGGCAGACGGCAGTGGAATCTTAAGAGAGCTGATGGATGGTGCAAATCAGCGGTTCCGGCAGTAGGCAGCACTCCTGAATAGATGGGCTGAAATCCAGTAGGCCCTTCCGGCTCGTGTCCGTTACGCATGTGAACCAATGAGGCTGTTCTTTCACGGAGCAGCGAATTAGGGTGGTACCGCGAATTGAAGGCTCTTCGCCCCTTACATTTTTATGTAGGGGGTGGAGAGCCTTTTTTTAGGTCCAGCTCCGAATACTGAATTTCCGTACACCGTTTGAATACGAAAGGGGAATGACCGTTATGCTGACAGATCAACAAATTTTAAGAATCCCAGGACCATCGCCAATACCGCCGAGTGTCGCCCGTGCCATGAGCCAGCCGATGATCGGCCACCGTGGGCAGAGCACTTCCGATATGATTGCCGCCATCCGCCCGAAACTGAAAAAGGTTTTCGGTACCCAGCAGGAAGTCATGATATTGACAGGGAGCGGCACTGCCGGACTTGAAACGGCTGTCGTCAATACTGTAGCGCCCGGTGAAGAAGTCGCCGTTATTGTAACAGGCGCTTTCGGCGACCGATTTGTGAAAATCTGCAAAGCTTACGGACTGACAACGCATGTATTCGATGTGGAATGGGGCAAAGCAGTCGATCCTCTTGAAGTAAAAGAGTTCTTGAGAGAAAAACCTCTCGTAACAGCAGTGTTTTCAACGTTCTGCGAAACATCGACAGGCGTTTTGAATCCCATAAAAGAATTGGCGGCGGCCATCAAAGAAGTGTCCGATGCCTTGGTCATTGTGGACGGGGTTTCATGTGTCGCCGGCACCGCAACGGAAATGGATGAATGGGGCATCGACATTGTCGTGACAGGCTCCCAAAAAGCATTTATGCTGCCGGCTGGCTTGGCATTTATCGCTGCAAGCGAGCGGGCGTGGGAAAAAGTCAATGCCAATCCACAGCCGCGTTTTTATCTTGATTTGGCGAAGCACCGGGATAATATCCTCAAGGATACAACGCCTTTCACACCGGCATTATCGATTTTATTCGGCTTGCAGCAGGTGCTTGAACTTCTTGAAGAAGAAGGGCTTGAAAAGGTTTATGCCCGCCATACGCTGATGATGAACATGACGCGTGCGGCATTTAAAGCGCTGGGCGTGCCGCTTTTGACAACAGACACAGATGCTTCTCCGACCGTGACAGCGGTGAGGCCGGAGGATTTTGATCCGGAAGTGTTCCGCAAAGTGATGAAAACCGAGTTCAACCTTGAACTTGCGGGTGGGCAGCAAGAGCTTGCGAAGAAGATTTTCCGCATCGGCCATATGGGTTATTGCTCGCCGGCGGATATGCTGCAGGCGATTGCCGCGATGGAAATCGGCATTGTAAAAGCAGGGAAACAAATTGAACTGGGCCATGGCGTAAGGGCAGCACAACAAATTTTCTTGGATGAAGGGAAGTCTGCGCAATGAATTATAATATCTTGATCAGTGATCCTTTAAGTGAAGACGGCATTTACCCACTGCGCCAAGCAGATGGCTTCGATATTACAATTGAAACGAATATGACACCCGAGCAATTGGGGGAGCGCATCGGTGATTTTGATGCGCTGCTTGTCAGAAGCCAAACCCAAGTGACCCGCGCCATCATCGAAAAGGCGAAGCATCTGAAAATCATCGGCCGCGCCGGTGTGGGAGTCGATAACATCGACCTCGAGGCTGCGACAGAACACGGCATCATCGTTGTCAATGCGCCGGACGGCAATACAAACTCTGCGGCTGAGCACACGATGGCGATGCTGATGTCGATGGCCCGGAAAATTCCGCAGGCGTATTACGCGCTGCGCAACCATAACTGGGACCGCAAATCGTTCGTCGGCGTCGAATTGAAAAACAAGACGCTCGGTGTCATCGGACTTGGGCGCATAGGAGCGGAAGTGGCTGCCCGCGCCAAAGGGCAACGGATGAATGTCATTGCGTATGACCCGTTCCTGACGCCTGAAAAAGCGGAAAAAATGGGCATCGATTTTGGCACTGTCGAAGAAGTGGTGAGAGCTGCGGATTTCATCACTGTCCATACGCCTTTGCTAAAAGAAACGCGCCACCTGATCAACGCGGAAGCTTTTGACATGATGAAGCCGGGCGTGCAGATCGTCAATTGTGCCCGCGGCGGAATCATCGATGAAAACGCCTTGTATGACGCTATTAAAGCGGGGAAAGTGGCAGGAGCGGCGCTTGATGTCTTCGAACAGGAGCCGATGGTCGATTTCCGGCTGCTCGAGCTGCCGGAAGTGGTAGCGACGCCCCATCTTGGCGCCAGCACGATAGAAGCGCAGGAAATTGTTGCCGTCGATGTCAGCAATGACGTCATCCGGTACTTCACGGAGGGGACCGTGCGCAATTCGGTCAACCTGCCTTCTGTGCCGAAAGAAATCATGGCGCAGATCGAACCGTATTTCGATTTGCTGGAACGCCTCGGCATTTTCTTGGCGGACCTGGCAGACGGCACAGCCCAGGAAGTGAATATCCAGTATTCAGGCGAACTGGCGAATGTCGAAGTCGGGCCGCTGACGCGCAATATGCTGAAAGGTCTTCTGAAACGCTATCTGGGCGAAATCGTCAATGACGTCAATGCCATGTATTTTGCCAATTTGAAAGGTGTCACGGTAAACGAAAGCAAATCAACTGCCGCGAAAGGATTTACGAACTTGATCACGGTCGAAGTGAAAACAGCAAACGGCACGCGGAAAGCGGCGGGAACGCTATTGAATGGCCAAGGCGCACGTATTGTCAAGGTTGACGATTTTCTTGTCGATGTCGTGCCGAAAGGCAATCTGCTCTTTATCCGCCACAATGACCGCCCGGGCGTCATCGGACGCGTCGGGACGTTGCTGGGACAGGAAAATGTCAACATTGCGACGATGCAAGTCGGCCGTTCGAATGCCGGCGGCGAAGCAATCATGATGCTGTCAATCGACAAACCGGCTGACCAAAGCAGCCTCGACCAGCTGACAGCGTTAGCGGAAATCGAAAAGGTCACCGCAATCAATTTATAGATTGCTTGAGAGTCAGTCAATTTATTGGCTGGAATCATATGGAAAAGGCGCATTGGGAATCATCCCGATGCGCCTTTTTGCAGCGATTTTTATAAGTGTTCCTGTTCGAGCAATTGCAGCAATTCTTCCAGGTGCGTGATTTCATATGTCGGTTTGATGCTGTCGTGGGCAGCTTTTCCTTCGCGGTTGACCCACACGGAACGGATGCCCGCCTGTTCAGCGCCGATGATATCGGTCATCAAATTATCGCCGACCATCAGTACGTCCTCCCTTGCGTAACCGAATTTGGCTAACGCATATTCGAAGATGCCCGGATCCGGCTTGCCTTTGCCGAACGCACCGGAAATGACGATATGGGCGAAATAAGGTGAGATTTCAGGCGTGATTTCAAGTTTGATGTTCTGCAGGCCAGGAGAGCCATTCGTCAATAGCAAAAGGTCGTAGCGGCCTTTCAGCCCTTCCAGCACGCGCATCGTTTCATCATATAGGACAGGATGCTGTTTGCGTGCTTCCGGAAAATGGTCTGCCAGCCGCTGTCCGAGTGCTGGGTTGTCTATGCCGATGCGCTTTAATCCGCCAATCCAGGCAGCGCGCCGATACTGTGGCACGATTTTCTTCATTTCTTGGAAATCGGAGCCTTCATCATCGAAAGTCCCCCATAGGCCCTCGAACGGGTTGATGCCGATCATTTTAGTGAACTCATAAGTCGGATAGGACGCATACAGCTCGCTCGCCTCGGCGCGGACCGCTCCTTCAAGGCCAGCGCAATCTGTCCCGCTGAGGGATTCCGCCATTCGACAAGTTTTCTGGAACGCCAGCTCAACACTTTTTTTATCCCATAATAAGGTATCGTCCAAATCAAAAAAAATCGCTTTTACCATCTTCTCTAGTCTCCTGCCGTTGTATTTTCACTTTGTTCAAGTGTACTGTATTCGTCACAAAAAACCCAGCGTAGGTCCGTTTTCGGCATGAAAATAAGGGTGTTCGGTGATAGAATGTGGACGAGGAGTGATGAACTTGAACGCTATTGGGACGTCCAATGCCTTGCTTTTGGAAGCCATTGAGTTTTTATCCAGCTACTGCGGTGAATTAGGGAAGACGGAATCTGAACTGACGAGCCGGATTAATGAAGTGAAAAAGGAAATAGACGATACAGGAAGTTACACCCATACATTCGAAGAGCTGGAGCACGGCGCGCGTATGGCTTGGCGCAATAATAACCGCTGCATCGGCCGGCTGTTCTGGAACACATTGGCTGTGTTTGACGAGCGCGAACGGCAATCGGCGGAAGATATTTTTCAAGCGTTGCTGGGACATATCGAATTTGCCGCCAATAGCGGCAAGATCCGGCCGGCCATCACCGTTTTTGCGCCGCAGCACACCGGTTTGGACAAAGCGCGGCTTTGGAACCACCAATTGATCCGTTACGCGGGCTATGAACAAAAGGGTGAAATCATCGGCGACTCCTCGTCGCTTGAATTTACAAGACAATGTGAAAAGCTGGGCTGGCGAGGGGCGGGTACGCCCTATGATGTGCTGCCAATTGTCATTGAAACGGCAAATGAAGAGCCGCGCTTTTTCGAACTGCCGAAATCAGCAGTGCTTGAAGTAGAGCTTGAGCATCCTGAATGGCCAGCATTCAAAGAGATGGGCGCAAAATGGTATGCGGTGCCGATCATTTCAGAAATGAAGCTCGAGATTGGCGGCCTCCTTTATCCGCTCGCGCCATTTAACGGCTGGTATATGGGGACGGAAATCGGGGCGCGCAACTTGGCGGACGAAGACCGCTACAACCTGCTGCCGAAAGTGGCAGAAGTCATGGGCTTGGACACAAGCTCCAACCGCTCTTTATGGAAAGACAAAGCGCTAGTCGAATTGAATATCGCTGTCCTCGAATCGTTCCAGCAGGCGGGTGTGACAATCGTCGATCACCACACCGCCGCCAAGCAATTCAAAAGCTTCGAGAAAAAAGAAGAAGCAGCGGAGCGGGAGGTCACCGGAAACTGGGCTTGGCTGATTCCGCCGATGTCTCCGGCAACAACGCATATTTTCCACAAACCGTATAAGAACGATGTGTTGAAGCCAAATTACTTTTACCAGAAACCGCCGTACCTTCGATGAGTACGGTAGGAGCATGGCCATTCATTTGTAAAAGAGCACTGCTTATAAAAGCTATGCTCTTTTTTTGTATATTTTCAGCTATGCAATTCTGAAAAACCCGTGGATTTATTATATAATAGAAGATAGTGAACGTTCTTCACATTCAAAGTTGAAAGAAAGTGGGAAACACAATGGGACGCAAGTGGAATAACATCAAAGAGAAAAAAGCATCAAAAGACGCGAACACAAGCCGCATCTACGCGAAATTCGGGCGTGAAATCTATGTAGCCGCCAAACAGGGAGAGCCGGATCCGGAATCGAATCAGGCATTGAAAGTCGTACTTGAACGCGCTAAGACTTACAGTGTGCCAAGAGTGATTATTGACCGGGCGGTTGATAAAGCAAAAGGCGGATCAGAAGAAAACTTCGACGAATTGCGCTATGAAGGATTTGGGCCGGGCGGTTCAATGGTCATCGTCGACACGTTGACAAACAACGTCAACCGCACAGCGTCTGATGTACGTGCAGCGTTCGGCAAGAATGGTGGCAATATGGGCGTCAGTGGATCGGTGTCGTATATGTTCGACCATACCGCAGTATTCGGAGTCGAAGGCAAAACGGCTGATGAAGTGCTGGAATTGCTGATGGAGGCAGATATCGACGTGCGCGATATTATGGAAGAAGAAGATTCGGTCATCGTTTACGCCGAGCCGGAGCAGTTCCATATCGTCCAGCAGGCATTCAAAAACGCGGGCATTACGGAATTCACGGTTGCTGAATTGACGATGCTCGCGCAGAACGAATTGGAACTGCCGGAAGATGCGCAGACGCAATTTGAAAAAATGATTGATGCCATCGAGGATCTGGAAGATGTCCAACAGGTTTACCATAACGTTGATTTGGGCTAATGAATGATAGATGATACGAGGACCGGTTCGCCAATAGGCGAACCGGTCTTTTATATTGGCGTTTTGTAACAAGCAAAAGAATCAAAGTATTGTTAGCGGAATATTTTAAATGATTCGGTAATTAATTTGTTATTCAAAAAAATAAGCTTTATACTAAATTTGAATAAGTATTCAAATTATTTAATTTTTTAAAGCGGAATTGAGAGGGTTTTCATTCAAAAAATACATTGAAAATATTGGAGGAAATGCAAATGCTTAAAGAATTGTCGCCGAAAGCCAAAGAGTTGCAGAAGAGTTTACTGGAGTTCATGGATGACTTTGTTTATCCGAATGAATCGACTGTGGAGAAATACTTGGAAGAAGCAGAAGACCGCTGGACGATCCCGCCTATTATCGAGGAGCTTAAGGCGAAAGCCAAGGAACAGGGGTTATGGAATTTGTTTTTGGACGACCCTGATTACGGAGCGGGATTATCCAATTACGATTACTCGCATCTTTGTGAAATCATGGGCCGTTCGCTGATCGCTCCCGAGATTTTCAATTGCAACGCGCCGGATACCGGCAATATGGAAGTGTTCGTGAAATACGGTACGGAAGAACAAAAGAAACAATGGCTGGAGCCTTTGTTGCGCGGCGAAATCCGTTCTTGTTTCTCGATGACTGAACCGGATGTGGCGTCGTCTGATGCGACGAATATCCAGAGCAGCATTGTCCGCGATGGTGATGAGTATGTTATCAACGCGAAAAAATGGTGGACGACGGGAGCCATGGATCCACGTTGCAAAATTGCCATTGTCATGGGGAAAACCGATCCGTCTGCGGCAAAACATCAGCAGCAATCCATGATTTTGGTGCCTTTTGATGCACCGGGAGTCGAAATCATACGGCCGTTGACAGTGTTCGGCTACGACGATGCACCGCAA
The DNA here is from genome assembly GCA_035468565.1 of Planococcus sp. (in: firmicutes). Classification (GTDB taxonomy): domain Bacteria; phylum Bacillota; class Bacilli; order Bacillales_A; family Planococcaceae; genus Planococcus. The sequence continues at coordinate 3,832 of DATISS010000122.1, read as the reverse complement.
GGGCATGCGGAAGTGCATTATACGAATGTCCGGGTGCCAGTTGGCAATATGCTTTTAGGCGAAGGGCGCGGATTTGAAATCGCGCAAGGACGATTAGGGCCAGGGCGCATCCATCATTGCATGCGGACGATTGGTGCAGCGGAGCGAGCACTGGAATTATTGTGCAAGCGCGCGGAAAGCAGAGAGGCGTTTGGATCCACTTTAGCTGAAAAGGACGTCATCATAGAAATCATTGCCGAAAGCCGCGTCGAAATCGAACAGGCACGGCTGCTGACTTTGCATGCGGCGCATAAGATCGACACAGAAGGTGCAAAAGCAGCACGCAAAGAGATTGCGATGATTAAAATTGCAGCTCCCCGCGTTTCCTTGAATGTTATCGACCGGGCGATTCAAGTCTTCGGCGGTGCAGGACTTACAGGGGATTTCCCATTGGCTGCCCATTACGCATATGCACGGACGCTTCGTTTGGTGGACGGACCGGACCAAGTCCACCTGCGTGATATCGGCAGGCTCGAATTACGAGAACAGTTGAAAGAAAAAGCCTCTGTAAAGCAGTGATGAAGAGTCGGATGATCATTGGACCTTCTTTAAAACGAGTAAATGAGGTTGGTGAGATGAACTTACGCGAACGTAAAGCAGCTAAGAAGAAAGAGGATATCCTTCGTTCAGCCAGTTTAGTCATTTCCCGCAAAGGTTACCATAATGCCAAGATGGAAGATATTGCAGCGGAATTGCTGATGACGAAAGGATCCCTCTATTATTACTTTAAAAACAAGGAAGAATTGCTTTATCGCTGCCATGATCTGATTTTGTCTGATGCCATGGACAATATGGAAGAGATTGTCTCGCGGGAAATTTCTTCAGCGGAAAAGATGGAGAAGGCCATCAAGTTCCATTTGGAAGTCGCCATCCGGGAAAAAGAAATATTCAATCTGATCGTCAAGCCGGAACAGATCTTTTCCAAAGAGCATTTGGACGAAATCATCGCAAAGCGTGCAAGGTATGCGGAGATTTTCGACAGGATCATCGATGAAGGTGTCCAAAAAGGCGAGTTCTCGATTGAACAGAAAAAAATGGCGCGCATGATCATTCTCGGTGCGACCAACTGGGTGCAGGTATGGCATTCTCCTGAAGGGGAATATAGCAACGAAAAAATCGAGGAGATTTACGCAGCGTATCTATTGAAGATGCTGGCTTAAAGGAGTCGCCAAGAAAGGCTGCACAAGATCTGCGATATCATGTGTCCTTATGGCGGCGCGAGTATGCTGATATTCTAAACAGAAACGGGGGTTTTGATATGAAAGCGATAGTGGTTCATGAATTAGGAGGGCCGTCCGTCCTGAAATTGCAGGATGCGCCAATGCCGGAAATCGCAAATGATCAAGTGTTGATCAAGGTCGAGGCCATCAGCGTCAATTTTGCGGATATCAAGGCGCGCCAGGGGCAATACCACGGAGTCGAGGCAGGCGCTTCTTTTACTCCCGGCCTCGACTGTGCCGGAGTCATTGTAGAAACCGGAAGCGCTGTTACGCGTTTCCGCAAAGGGGACCGCGTCATGGCATTCCCGAAAGAGGGATCGTATGCGGAATACGTCAAAACGGATGAAGCCTTGACGTTTGCAGTGCCGGATGAATTGCCGATTGAAACGGCCGCCGCTTCGTTGACAGTCGGCATCACCGCTTATAACGTCATCCGGAAAATGGCGAGGCTTGAAAGGGGCGAAACCATTCTCATCCACGCGGCCGCTGGCGGCATCGGCTCGACGGCCATTCAGCTGGCCCGGATTTTCGGGGCGGGCCAAATTATCGGGACAGCGGGAAGCAGCGAAAAGACGGCAATGGCGAAGGAATTCGGCGCAGATCACGCCATCAATTACCGGACGCAGGACTTTGCGGCTATCGTTAACGACATGACCGGCGGCAAGGGAGCGGATGTTATCCTGGATACAGTGGGCGGTGAAAACTTCGAAAAAAGTATGAAATGCTTGGCGCCTTTCGGCCGGATTGTCTCTTTTGGCCACTCCAATGAAGGCTCGCTGCCAGGGCGCGTCAAAACGACAGAACTCCATTCCAGCTGCCGCTCTGTCATCGGCTATAGCACCGGCACTTACCGCAAGCAGCGTCCGGAATTTCTGCATGAAGCTGCACAGGAAATCACCAGGCTCATGCTTGAAGGGGCATTGAATATCGTCATCTCGAAACGCTACCCACTGGCAGCGGCAGCGAAAGCGCATGCCCTAATCGAAAGCCGCAAAAGCGTTGGCAAGGTATTGCTCATACCGTAAAATTATTTTAATAAAGCGAGAGGCAAGTTCTGTAAAACGCTTCTCAATAGAAAAAACCATTCCACCAAGGAATGGTTTTTTTCGTGCTATGATGCGCCATTAGAGATTGCTGAGTTCCAGACATAATTCGGCAACCAATGCGGACCGCTCGCTGAAACGGTCAAAATGGATGTGCTCATGAATAGCATGTGGCCCGTCGCCAGGAATGCCCAAGCCGTCGAGTGTCGGAATTCCCAGCGCAGCAGTGAAGTTGCCATCGCTGCCGCCTCCGGCTTTCGCTTCCTGCAGCTCAATCCCTAAACGCTGGCCTGCCAATAGGGCCTTCTGGTACAGACGTTCACTTTTTTCGCTTTTTTCCATAGGAGGGCGATTCAGCTCTCCGGAAATCGCCAATTCTGCTGCATTATTGAAAGGGCTTAAGCTTTCCAAAACTTTAATGATTTTGTCCGCTTCACCATGGCTTGTCACCCGGAAATCTATCTCAGCTTCCGCTGCTGCAGACACGACGTTGCTGCTGGTGCCGCCTCGGATTACGCCGACATTGACAGTGGTGCCTTGCTCATAATTTGTCAGCTGTTCAAGCTTTATGATTTGCTGCGATAATTCATGGATGGCGCTGACTCCGTCTTCGTGGTGATTTCCGGCATGCGCACTGACGCCTTTCACGCTTAAGTTATAGCGTCCTACGCCCTTCCGTTCTGTTTTCAAAGCGAAAGTGCCTGACACCGGCGGCTCCATCACGAAGACGGCGTCGCAAGTCTGGGCAACTTCTTCAATCAACTTCCTTGAAGTCGTGCTGCCAACTTCTTCATCTGTTGTGAAAAGGTAGACAGGGGAGAATGGCAACTCAGCGTACTCTTGTTGAAGAGAGCGGATAGCCCAGATGGAAGAAAGGAGCCCTGCCTTCATATCGAATATTCCAGGGCCGTAAATATCGTCCCCCTTTTCAACCACCGGAAGAACGCCGACTTCCCAAACCGTGTCAAAGTGGCTGAGGAACAGGAATCGCGGTTTGGCAGAAGTTTCTTCCAATGAAAACATCAAGTGATTTCCGGCAGCTGGATTCTCGAATTCTTGCAGCTGCCAATCGCCTTTTAAATTATTTTGGAATATTTCCTTTAAAACTACACCGCATTCATCTACTTTATCTTTGCGGTGGCTGGGAGACTCTGCTTTCACTAATTTGAGAAGCTGTTCTTTAATTTCCCCTTTATGCTCTTCCAAATATTCATAAAACACGCTCATTTTATCAATTCCCTTCCTGACTTCTAATATTTATACCTAAGCACAAAAATTTTAATAAATCAATTAATTTATGGGTAGCGTAAATGTTACGTCTGTATTCCCAATGATACCGCCTTGCTTCTTTTCTTATCATTATTGCTAAAAATCGCTAAATTTCAATCACTGACTATTCCGCTGTCATCGCCTTTAGCAGGCAAAAAAATGTGGGAGATTTGTTCGGCAGTAAATTTTCCTGCTGAAATGCCAAGGCGCTAGATTGAGACCCAAGAGGAGTAATGGAAATATTTTATTGCTTGCATAGTT
>DATISS010000121.1:0-21468 GCA_035468565.1 Planococcus sp. (in: firmicutes) | reverse complement strand
GCACTCAATGAAAAAATAGTCCAGTGATGATGGCAGAGAGGCCACACCCGTTCCCATCCCGAACACGGAAGTTAAGCTCTTTTGCGCCGATGGTAGTTGGGGGTCTCCCCCTGTGAGAGTAGGACGTCGCTGGTCTATGAAAAGAAAACTGTTGCCTTAACCGGCAGCGGTTTTTTTGTGCGTGCGGACATTATCCAGATCACTGAGCGCCTAACGGTCCGCAGTGGTAGTGTAAAAATCTGCGGATCCGATATAATGGACATAATACTAACAATAGAAGGATGAAACCTATGACACAGCAAAGACCTTTAGTAGATGCTCTGGTCAATTTTCAGCAGAGGCATCCGATTTCCTTTCACGTGCCAGGCCATAAGAACGGCACGCTTTCAGGGCTTCCGGATGAGCTCAAGTCGGCGCTTAAGTATGACTTTACAGAACTTGCGGGACTGGATGATCTTCATTACCCCGAAGAAGCGATTGACGAAGCGCAGAAACTCCTGGCAGAAGCTTATGGGGCAAAACAGAGTTTTTTTCTGGTCAATGGATCGACCGCCGGCAATTTAGCGATGGTCTTTGCGGTATGCGAAAAAGGGGACACGCTTCTCGTCCAGCGAAATTCGCATAAGTCCGTATTCCACGCACTTGAATTGGCCGGCGTACAGCCGGTCTATCTTGCACCTGAATGGAACGCGGAGTCCTTAACTGCGGGCTCCCTTCGGCTGGGAGATGTGAGGGCTGCGATTGAAGCCCATCCGCAGGCGAAAGCACTTGTGCTGACGCATCCTAATTATTATGGCATGGCGGCGACAGACCTAAGCGGCATCATCCTGTATTGCCACGGGAAAGGCATCCCAGTATTGGTCGATGAGGCGCATGGCGCCCATTTTCTAGCGGGATCGCCGTTTCCTGAATCTGCATTGGCCCTTGGAGCTGATGTAGTGGTCCAGTCGGCCCATAAGACCTTGCCGGCAATGACGATGGGGTCATTCCTGCATGTGCAGGGAAATTTGGTGGCAAGCCGGAAAATCAAAAAGTATTTACGGATGCTGCAGTCAAGCAGCCCTTCCTATCTCATCATGGCTTCGCTTGATGACGCACGGGCGTATATCGAAAATTATTCACAGCCGGACATGCAGAATTTTTTAGAAAAGCGGAAACTTTTTGTGGAAGCGCTGAAAAGCATTCCGCAGCTTGAAGTGTATGAACCTAACGATCCGTTGAAGTTGATGCTGCGGGTTTCACACCACAGCGGCTTTCAGCTGAAAGCGCAGCTTGAGGAGATGGACATCCACGCGGAATTGGCGGATCCGTATCAGGTGCTGCTGATTTTGCCTTTATTGAAACAACTGCATTCGTATCCTTTTGCTGAAATACGGAGCCGTGTGAAAGAGGCGGTGCGGGCCGTGCTGCAAGAAGAGCCGAAAATGGTGGGCATGGCAGTACCTGAACTGCCGAAAATCAGCGAGCCGGATATGCCGTTCGATGCACTCGATATGGAAGAGTCCGAATGGCTCCCTTTTGCGAAAGGGCTGGGCCGGATTTCGGCGGAGATGATCGTGCCTTATCCGCCGGGGATTCCACTGGTGCTGCCGGGGGAACGGTGGACGCCTGATAAATTGGAAAGCTTAGCTGATTATCTGGCGGCAAGCGCTCAAATTCAAGGCGAACATCGCCTAGAAGAAAAATTAATCTGCGTACTGGCGGCTGAGAAAGGCCGATAAACCTGTAAATTCGGGTAAAGTAAGGTATATCGAAATTTTACAGATCAGGATGTGGGGAACATGATGGATAAGGATAAATACGCAATCGTCGATATCGGCTCCAATACAATTCGCTTAGTCATTTATACGCGCGACAAAAGCGGGCGGCTGACAGAAACGGAAAACGTCAAAGCGGTGGCCCGACTGAGCAGCTATCTGTCGGAATCAGGCAGTATGGAAGACGAGGGAATCGATGTACTGGTGGATACATTGAAAAGTTTCCAGGAAGTGACGAGGCACCATAATTTGGAGGAAGTTAAATGTGTTGCGACAGCGGCCGTTCGGCAAGCTGATAATCAGCAGGAAATAGTGGCTCGGGTCAAAAAAGAGACGGACTTCGACATCCGGGTGTTAACAGAATATGAAGAGGCCAATTACGGCTTTTTGGCTGTCGTCAACTCAACGCCCTTTGAAAGCGGGATTACAGTGGATATCGGGGGAGGCAGTACAGAGCTGACTTTCTTTGAAAATCGCAAATTAATTTATTTTTACAGTTTTCCGTTCGGTGTCTTATCGTTGAAAGAGCAATTTGTCAAAGGCGATATGCCGACAGGGGATGAGCTGAAGAAGCTGCGCGCTTTTTTGAAAGAGCAGTTCCAGACGCTGCCGTGGTTGAAAGATCAAAAGCTGCCGCTTATCGGTATTGGAGGAAGCGCACGGAATATGGCGCAGGTCCATCAGGAATACATTGAATATCCGCTCGCAGGCATCCATCAGTACGAGATGTCAGCGGCTGACGTCAAAATGATTAATAAGATGTTGCTGTCGATGGATTTTCAGGAAATCCAACGATTGGAAGGTCTATCAAAAGACCGCGCGGATATCATCATCCCGGCAATTGAAGTGTTTTCGTACTTGATGGACTACATCAAGGCGGATGTGTTTGCTTTAAGCCGTAAAGGGCTGCGGGATGGCGTCTTCTACGAGCAGCTGACAAAAGATTTTGAGATGCCGATTTTCCCGAATGTCGTTGAGGAAAGCTTTTATGAACTGGCCATCGATTACGACATCAATTTAAAGCATGCAACGCAGGTCAGCACGCATACCATGATGATGCTGCATGAACTGGAAAAGTATGGGGTTGGACCGTTCAGCCAAAAAGACGAGAAGTTTATCCGGCTTGGCAGTTCGCTGTATAATCTCGGTTCTTATATCGATGCGGAAGCGAGCCATCAGCATACATTCTATTTACTCGCGAATCGTACGATTGACGGCTTGTTGCATAAAGAACGCCTGACGGTGGCGCTGATTGCCTCGTTCAAAAACAAAGAACTCTTCAAACGCAATGCCGCCCTCTACCAAGATTGGTTCGGAAAAGAGGAATTGGCAAAATATAGCTTGTTCGGTTCGATTGTCAAATTGGCCTATAGCTTGAACGCCACGAAGCGCAACATCATCCAATCGATTTCCATAGAATCCGAAGACGGCAATCTGGTGTTCCATATCCTATGCGACAACGATTGGGGACCGGAGCAATACCAGGCGGAAAAACAGAAAAAACATTTGGAAAAACAGCTGAAGAAATCCATTGAGCTGAAATTCATCCGGAAAAACTAGCCGTGCCGCCCCGTCAGGCCTGATGTGTTAGAAGAAGGACGGAAAATTTCAGATAAAAGGTGGTTGAATTTATGAGTACGACCAATAAACACGCTGTCAACTTGAACGATCCTTCCTATTACAATAACCGCGAACTTAGTTGGCTGGCGTTCAATGAACGCGTGCTGCAAGAAGCGCTTGATGCACGGAACCCTTTGCTGGAACGGCTGAAGTTTTTATCGATTTTCAGCTCGAACCTTGACGAATTTTTTATGGTGCGTGTGGCAGGGCTGCAAGATCAGGTAAAGGTCGGGTTCAATAAGCCGGAAAACAAGGCGGGCATGACGCCGCAGCATCAATTGAAGGAAATCGCCAATAAGACCCATCAATTAGTGGATGTACAATACGAGACATGGAACGATGTGCTGCTTCCGCAATTGAAAGAACAGGGAGTCAGGTTTTTGAAGATCTCCGAATTGAGCTCCAAAGAACTGAGAGACGCGAAAGCTTATTTTGACGAGCAGATCTTCCCGGTGCTGACGCCCATGGCGATTGACGCTTACCGGCCATTTCCCATGCTGCTCAATAAAAGCATTAACTTGGCGATTGTGCTGAAAGACAATGACCACGAGGCGGAAATGCGCTTCAAAACCGCTATTGTCCAAATGCCCGCTGTATTGGACCGGCTGGTAATCTTGGGTGGCAAAGCAGGGAAAGAGCGTATCGTCTTGTTGGAAGACATCATCGGCCATTTCATCGGCAAGCTGTTTCACGGCTTTTCGGTTTTTTCCGTCTCGGTATTCCGCATTACCCGCAACGCGGACATGGCCATCCACGAGGAAGGTGCACGGGATTTGCTGAAAGAAATCGAGAAAGAGCTGCGGAAACGGAAATGGGGCGCTGCGGCGCGGCTTGAAATACAAAAAGAGGGCTTTGATCCGGAAGTGCTGGCCTACCTCATTGATGAACTGGAAATATGCCAGAAAGATGTCTACGAGGCCAAAGGGCCGATCGATTTGACGCTGTTTTTTCATTTTTATAAGAAAATGGAAAAAACCCATGGAAAACTTGTGTTTGAAAATCGGATACCCCAGCCTTCCCTCGATTTGGCGTCTGACGAAAACATCTTCGACAAAGTGATGGAACAGGACCTCTTTCTCCACCATCCGTACATATCGTTTGAACCGGTCGTTGAGTTTATTTCCGGAGCTGCGGATGATCCGGACGTCTTGGCGATCAAGCAGACGCTGTACCGCGTGAGCGGGGATTCGCCAATCATCAAGGCTTTGAAAAGGGCGGCGGAGAATGGCAAGCAAGTGACCGTGCTTGTGGAGCTGAAAGCCCGTTTTGACGAGGAAAATAACGTCCAATGGGCGAAAGAGCTGGAAATGGCGGGTTGCCATGTAATTTACGGTATGACGCATTTGAAGACGCACAGCAAAATCACGTTGGTGGTACGCAAGAAAAACGATCAAATCGAGCGTTTTGTCCATTTAGGCACTGGCAACTACAATGACCAGACAGCGAAAATCTATACCGATATGAGCTTGTTCACATCAAAGAAAGAGTTTGGGGTCGACGCCACGAACTTCTTCAATTTTTTGAGCGGCTATACCGAGAAACCGGAATTCCACCATTTATCGGTCGCGCCGTTCACGATACGCAAGGATTTTGTGCGCTTGATCGCTGAAGAAATCGATTGCCATAAAAAATACGGCAATGGCCGCATCATCCTGAAGATGAATTCATTGACCGATAAAACATTGATCAAGCGCTTGTACGAAGCATCGATAGCCGGCGTCCAGATTGATTTGATCGTGCGCGGCATCTGCTGCCTGCGTCCGGGCGTCAAAGGCATTAGCGACAACATCAGGGTGCGCAGCATTGTGGGTAGGCTGCTCGAGCACAGCAGGGTCTTTTATTTCTATCACAACGGTGAAGAGAAGACTTATTTGTCATCCGCGGATATGATGACGCGCAATATGGAAAACCGCATCGAAATCCTATTCCCTGTCTATGATGTCAAGATTAAAGCGGAAGTGAAGCACATCCTGCTCATCGCGTTGAAAGACAACGTCAAAGCGCGTGAACAGGACAATAAAGGACAATACCATTACGCCAAACGCAAAGGCGGGGAGAAAGAGATCAACTCTCAGGTGGTCCTCTACAACGAAGCCTATCGAGTCGCGGAAGATGAAGAATAAAGCTTTCAAAAAAAGCGCCTAATTGGCGCTTTTTTTATATTAGGCGGGCGAAAAAAGACGGCAATTGCTGTATAGTTGAAAGAGTTTAGAACAACAGGAAAACGGGTGAAAATAGAATGGGTTATTTGATTACACTAGAAGGCGGAGAAGGTTCCGGCAAAACCAGTATTTTAAAAATGATGGCGGACATTCTCGGACAGCGGGGGCATCAAATTGTCTGTACGCGTGAGCCGGGCGGCATTGAAATTGCTGAACAGATCCGCCGGGTCATCCTTGACCGCGATAATTCAAGCATGGATCCGCGCACCGAAGCGCTGCTGTATGCGGCGGCGCGCCGCCAGCATCTGGTTGAGAAAGTCATTCCCGCGCTGGAAGCCGGGAAAATCGTTTTATGTGACCGCTATATCGACAGCAGCCTCGCCTATCAAGGGCATGCCAGAGGTCTTGGCATCGAGGAAATCTATACGATCAATAAATTTGCCATCAATGACTATATGCCGGATCTGACGCTGTATTTTGATGTCGAACCGCACGTGGGGCTTGCGCGGATTGAAAAAGACGCAGGGCGTGAAGTCAACCGGCTGGATGTGGAATCGATGAAATTCCACAAAGCGGTGCGGGAAGGCTATCAAATTCTGGTCGGCCAATATCCAGATCGCATCCAGGTCATTGATGCCGGCAACAGCATCGAAAAAGTCCTTGAAGATGCCCTTGCTGTGGTAGCGGGTTTTATGGGCAGCCGGCAGAACTGAAAACACGCCGGAAAGATATACAGCGTAAGCATTTGTTCGTGTTATAATGAAGAAAGTAGAAAACATTTTTAAGGGAGTGAGTGCTGATGAAACTCGTCGTAGCAGTCGTGCAGGATCAAGATAGCAACCGTCTATCGAATGCGTTAACAAAAAATGATTTCCGGGCTACCAAGCTTGCCAGTACGGGAGGGTTTTTACGCTCAGGGAATACCACTTTCCTAATTGGCGTCGATGACGGGCTCGTGCCGAAATTGATGGATTTGATCCGCGATAATTGCCGCGCGCGCGAGCAGATGGTAGCACCAGTTTCTCCGATGGGTGGCAACGCCGATTCGTATATCCCGTATCCGGTGGAAGTGGAAGTTGGCGGAGCGACGATTTTCGTCTTGCCAATCGAGCAATTCCACCATTTCTAAACTTTTCAAACACACAATCACCGGCCCTTTCAAGCCGGCCCATGACACGCCCGTGCTCCATTTGGAACACGGGATTTTTTACAACGTAAGGATGAAGGTGACATTGTGCAAAAAACGATAGTAGAGCTGCAAGAAATTCAGCCCGTGGTCATGAAAAGGCTGCAAGGCGCTTTTGAAAAAGACCGCCTTGCCCATGCATATCTTTTCGAAGGCCCCGTCGGCTCCGGCCTAACGGAAATTACACACTTTTTCGTCAAGCTTCTGCTGTGCGAAACGCCTTCGCAAAATGTTCCATGTGAAACATGCCGAAGCTGCCATTTGTATAATACAGGAAACCATCCGAGCATCGTCTTCATCAAACCGGATGGACAAAACATCAAAATCGACCAGATCCGTGAGTTGATTTTTAACATGAATAAAACGGGCTTTAGTTCGGGCCGTAAAATATATGTCATCGAAGAAGCAGATCGCATGAACAACTCTTCTGCCAATGCGCTGCTGAAATTTTTAGAGGAGCCGGAATTCAATGTGACGGCAATCCTGCTGACGGAGCGGGTCAATGCGATTATGTCGACGATCCGTTCGCGCTGCCAGCTCGTGTCGTTCCAGCCTTTGTCACGCCCGAAGCTGATTGAGCAATTGCTCGCAGGCGGCATGACGGGCTCGATGGCGGCGACAGTCAGCATGCTGACACAGAGTGCGGAAGAGGCGGTCGATTTGAGCGTGGACGAAGCATTTATCCAGCAGCGCAAGACTGTGTTAAAATTAGTGGAAACCGTCAATGGCAACGTCCATGAAGCGCTTTTATTGCTGCAGTCGGAATGGCTTCCACTGTTCAAAGAAAAAGAAGATGCCGAAAGAGGGCTGGACATGTTATTATTTGCATATCGGGACATCGCTTCGGCAAAAGCGGATCTTGAAACCGCTCGGACGTATCCGGATATGGAACAAACTTGGAAGCAGATGGCCCTTCAGCGTTCTTTTGCGGCATTGTCCAAGCAATTGCAGGCCATCTTATGGGCCAAGCAGCAATTGCCGCGCAATATGAATCGGACGCTGTTGATGGAGCAATTAATGCTGAATCTGCAGGAGGGGTAAGCGAGTGTATAATGTGATAGGTGTCCGCTTCAAAAAAGCGGGTAAAATATATTATTTTGAACCAGGTGAATTTACGATTGAAAAAGATGATTATGTCATCGTGGAAACGGCTCGGGGAGTAGAATATGGCAAAGTGGTCGTGCCGATGAAGTCAGTCGGGGAAAACGATGTAGTGCTGCCGATTAAGCAAGTGGTGCGCGTAGCAAGCGGCCGCGACCGCCAGCAAGTGGAAGAAAATCGCCTAGAAGCGAGTCGCGCTTTTGAAATGGGCACAGACAAGATTACAGAGCATAAGCTGGACATGAAGCTCGTGGATGTTGAATATACATTCGACCGCAATAAAGTGATCTTTTACTTCACAGCCGAAGGGCGCGTCGATTTCCGCAATTTGGTGAAGGATTTGGCGTCGATTTTCCGGACGCGCATCGAGCTTCGCCAGATCGGCGTGCGCGATGAAGCGAAAATGCTCGGCGGTATCGGCCCTTGCGGCCGCATGCTCTGCTGTTCGACATTCCTCGGCGATTTTGAGCCGGTGTCGATCAAGATGGCGAAAGACCAGAACTTGTCGCTGAACCCGTCCAAAATTTCAGGCTTATGCGGTCGGCTCATGTGCTGTTTGAAATACGAAAATGATGAGTATGAAGCAGCGAAAAAAGAGATGCCGGATGTCGGCAGCCGTGTGGGAACGCCGGACGGCGACGGGCGCGTGGTCAGCATGAACATTTTGGAACGTGTGTTGAAAGTTCGCCTGGCTGAGCAGGAACAGACACTTGAATATGCATTAAGTGAGATAATGGACCAAGGAACGAGAGCGTGAGGTGGTTTAAGTGAAAGATAAGAATTTTTTAGATACGGTCATGGAATTCGAGCAGCAATTGGAATCGATGCAAGAGCAGTTCCGGGAGTTGAAATCGGTCGTGGCGCATACGATGGAAGAGCATCATGCGCTGCAACTGGAAAATCATCACCTGCGCGCCCGTCTGGATGAACTTCATCAGGCAGTGCCAGAAGCGGTTGTAGATCCGGTGAAGTTGAAAAAAGCGGTCATGGATATTGGCGAAGGCTATGATAACTTGGCGCGCCTATACCATGAAGGCTACCACGTCTGCAATGTGCATTTCGGCAGCTCGAGAAAAGGCGACGATTGCCTGTTTTGTTTATCTTTTTTAAACAAGCAAAATTAAGGCTGGATTTGCTGAGCTCTTTGAGCGCGGCACGGCTGACCAATAAGAAAGGCTTCCGACACCTTGTGTGGCGGCAGCCTTTTGTTATGTAAGAGGAGTTGAAAAGATGTTATTGGACGACGAAAGGCTGGATTATTTATTGGCGGAAGATTTACGGATCATTCAAAGCCCATCGGTCTTTTCCTTTTCGCTGGATGCGGTGCTGCTGGCGCGTTTTGCATACGTGCCGCTGAAGCGCGGAGCGATCGTGGATTTGTGCACAGGCAACGGCGCCATTCCGCTGTTTCTCAGTGCCCGGACGGAAATGCCGATTATCGGGGTGGAGCTGCAAGAGCGCCTTGCCAATATGGCGAAGCGCAGCATCGCGTATAACGGGCTCGATCACCGCATCGAAATCATCCAAGGCGACGTCAAGGAAATTCCGGCGCAGCTTGGTGTTGAAAAATTCGATGTGGTAACTTGCAATCCACCGTATTTCCCAGCGCACGAAATGAGCGACAAGAACATCAGCGAGCATATGGCGATTGCGCGCCATGAACTGCATTTGACACTCGATGAATCGGTTGCCGCAGCGAGCAAACTGCTGAAGCAGGGGGGCAAGGCAGCATTTGTCCACCGCGCAGGCCGCTTGATCGATATCATCACGGCGATGCGCGCCAACCGGCTGGAGCCGAAACGCGTTCGGCTGGTTTATCCGAAAGCCGGAAAAGAGGCGAATACGCTGCTGATTGAAGGCATCAAAGACGGCAAGCCGGATTTGAAAATCCTGCCGCCGCTGATTGTTTACGGCGATGACGGGGAATACACAGAAGAAGTGAGAGCGTTGCTATATGGAAGCCGATAAACATTATTTTTACGTGCTTGAATGCGCGGACGGCTCTTATTACGCCGGGTATACCAACGATTTGGAGAAGCGCCTGGAAGCCCATAATTCGGGCAAAGGCGCAAAGTATACACGGGCGAGAAGGCCCGCTACTTTGATTTACCAGGAGCAATTTGAAACGAAGCCGGCCGCGATGAAAGCGGAGTATGCATTCAAGCAATTGCCGAAACCGAAAAAAATCCGCTATATCGCGGACAGAAAGGAAGACGGCCAATGAAATCGCAAAAAAGTTTCCAGGAAGACCAAGCAACTCTGTATCTCGTGGCGACGCCAATCGGCAATCTGGAAGACATGACCGTGCGCGCGATCCGGATTTTGAACGAAGTCGCAGTCATCGCGGCGGAAGATACACGCAATACGAAAAATCTCTGCAATTATTTCGATATCCAGACAAAGCTTGTCAGCTACCACGAACACAACCAGGAAAGCGGCGGCTATAAAATCCTGTCGTACTTGCGGGAAGGGAAATCGGTGGCGTTGGTCAGTGATGCCGGCATGCCATGCATTTCAGACCCGGGAGAAGATATCGTCAAGCGCGTACTTGAAGAAGACTACCCGGTCGTGCCGGTGCCTGGCGCCAATGCGGCGCTCAGCGCATTGATCGCTTCCGGCATTTCGCCCCAGCCGTTCCTGTTCTATGGGTTCCTGTCCCGCGGCAAAAAAGACCGCCTAACCGAATTAGAGGCGTTGAACCAGAAAACGGAGACCCTCCTATTCTATGAAGCGCCGCACCGCTTGAAAGACAGTTTGAAGAGCATGCAAAAAGCATTCGGCGATGAGCGGCGAATTGTGCTGGCCCGCGAAGTGACAAAGAAATTTGAAGAATTCCTGCGCGGTACGGTCGGTGAAGCGGTGGAATGGGCCGATGCGAATACAGTCCGCGGCGAGTTTTGCGTCGTCGTCGAAGGCAATGCCGAGCCTGATGTTGTGGAAACAGAGAAATGGTGGACACATCTACCGATTGCGGAACATGTTACCGAAGTGATGGAAAAGAAAGATGTATCGTCAAAAGAAGCGATCAAAGAAGTGTCAGTGGAGCGGGGCCTTTCCAAACGGGAAGTTTACCAAGCTTATCATATATAAAAAATCTTCCTGACTTTTCATTCCGCTTCATTCAAAGGTATTTCTTAGTAGCAAAACTATTCTTTTATCCCAAAATATGAAAGATACATTTTCTGCACTTTCTTGCTGATATCTAGATATCAGCAAAACAGCTCCGACTCCCGCGGGATAGCGAAGTGTCGAAATCCACTCGGGCGCTAGCACGAGTTAGTTCGGCGCAAGCCCGCAGGAAAGCGGTGCTGTTTTGCGGAATATCGATTTTCACAAACTTATAAACAAAAAATGGCCCGCTAGGCGGGCCATTCAGATTACCTTTTCGCAATTTCTTCAAGAAGGATTTTATTGAGCATTGGCGGGTTTGCCTGCCCTTTTGTTGCTTTCATAATTTGGCCGACCAGGAAACCGATTGCGCGGTCCTTGCCGTTTTTGAAATCTTCGATTGACTGGGGATTGTTGTCCAGCGAGTTTGTGACCAGTCCGCGCAGCGTTGCATCGTCGGAAATCTGGACAAGCCCTTTAGCTTTGACGATGTCGTTGGCGTCTCCGCCTTTTTCAACAAGTTCGGTCAATACTTTTTTAGCGATTTTCGTTGAAATTGTGTTGTCGGAGATCAATTTGATCATGCCTGCCAATCCTTCCGGCGTCAATGCCGTATCCGCCAATTCTTTCTGCTGGGCATTCAGGTACGCTGAAATTTCGCCCATCAGCCAGTTGGCTGTCAATTTCGCATCCGCGCCGGCCGCAACCGTCGCTTCAAAGAAATCGGAAATTGGTTTTGCCAGCGTCAAGATCATTGCATCGTATTCCGACAAGCCAATCTCTGCTACATAGCGCACTTTCCGTGCATCCGGCAATTCCGGAATTTCCGCGCGGACCCGCTCTAGCCAAGCATCGTCAATGACAATGTCAACAAGATCCGGTTCCGGGAAATAGCGGTAATCGTCTGAGCCTTCTTTGATGCGCATGAGCAATGTTTTGCCTGTTGATTCGTCGTAGCGGCGCGTTTCCTGCTGGATGACGCCGCCTGACAGCAATACTTCCTCTTGGCGGACTTGCTCGTGCTCGATGCCTTTGCGCACAAAGTTGAATGAGTTCAAGTTTTTCAATTCAGTTTTCGTACCGAATTGTTCCTGGCCGTATGGACGCAATGAAATGTTGGCGTCGCAGCGAAGCGAGCCTTCTTCCATCCGCACATCCGAAACACCTGTATATTGGATGATCGCTTTGATTTTTTCCAAAAAAGCGTATGCTTCTTCCGGCGTGCGGATATCCGGTTCCGAAACAATTTCAATCAAAGGTGTGCCTTGGCGGTTCAAGTCGACCAATGAATGGCCATTGCCTGTATGCGTCAGCTTCCCAGCATCTTCTTCCATATGAAGGCGTGTGATGCCGATGCGTTTTTTCTCGCCTTTGACTTCGATTTCAATCCAGCCGTGTTCACCAATCGGTTCATCGAATTGTGAAATCTGATAAGCTTTCGGGTTATCCGGATAAAAATAGTTTTTACGGTCGAATTTCGTGTGGCGGTTGATTTCACAATTTAATGCCAAAGCGGCTTTCATTGCCCAATCCACTGCGCGCTTATTGACTACCGGCAAAACGCCTGGATAGCCTAAGTCGATTACATTCGTATTCGTATTCGGTTCTGCGCCGAAATGGGCAGGTGCAGGCGAAAACATTTTGGATTCTGTTTTCAGCTCGACGTGTACTTCGAGGCCGATGATCGTTTCAAAATTCATTTGGCTGCTCCCTCCCATACTTGAGGAGTTTTTTTATGGAAATCAGTTGCTTGTTCGAAAACATCCGCAACACGGTATACTGTTTCTTCGTCAAAATATTTTCCGATGATCTGCAAGCCAAGCGGCAAGCCATTGTCGAAGCCGCATGGAATTGAAATGGCTGGAACTCCTGCAAGGTTGACGGGAATCGTCAAAATATCATTGGCGTACATCGTCAATGGATCATCGATTTTTTCGCCGATTTTAAAAGCAGGCGTCGGCGTCGTTGGCCCGATGATAACATCGTATTTTTCAAACGCTTTGTCGAAATCCTGTTTGATAAGTGTGCGCACTTTTTGCGCTTTTTTATAGTATGCATCGTAATAGCCTGAGCTCAACGCATAAGTTCCCAGCATGATGCGGCGCTTCACTTCATCGCCGAATCCTTCAGAACGGGTATTCATATAGAATTCAAGCAAATTTCCCGCTTTTTCTGTACGGTAGCCATAGCGGATGCCGTCAAAACGCGAAAGGTTCGATGAAGCCTCTGAAGAAGCGATCAAGTAATACGTAGCCAGTGCATATTTGGAATGCGGCAAAGAAATTTCTTCCCATGTCGCGCCTTTTTCTTCAAGAACTTTTAGTGCATCGCGGACCGCTTGTTTCGCGGCTTCGCCGACGCCTTCCGCAAAATATTCCTTCGGTACGCCGATGCGCAGCCCGTTAATGTCGCCCGTTAATGCAGCGGCAAAGTCCGGCACTTCGACGTTCGCTGAAGTCGAATCTTTTTCATCATGTCCCGCAATGGCGTTCAACAATAATGCA
Organism: Planococcus sp. (in: firmicutes); assembly: GCA_035468565.1. GTDB lineage: Bacteria > Bacillota > Bacilli > Bacillales_A > Planococcaceae > Planococcus. Next base: position 8,030 of record DATISS010000121.1, on the reverse strand, counting down.
TTGTCTTTGACAGTGCGCGTAATCGGGCCAATTTGGTCCAATGACGAAGCATAAGCGATCAAGCCGAATCGTGAAACCCGTCCGTATGTTGGCTTCATGCCCACTACGCCACAGAAAGCAGCTGGCTGACGGATAGATCCGCCAGTGTCAGACCCTAATGTGAACGGCACTTCGCCAGCAGCAACGGCCGCGGCTGATCCGCCTGAAGAACCGCCTGGAACAGTTTCCAGATTCCATGGGTTTTTCGTGTTTTTATAATACGAGTTCTCGTTAGAAGAACCCATTGCAAATTCATCCATGTTCAACTTGCCGACAATGACCATGCCAGCCGCATTCAATTTCTCGACGACAGTGGCATTGTAAATCGGGTTGAAGCCTTCCAAAATGCGGCTTGATGCTGTCGTTTCAATGCCTTCGGTAACGATATTGTCTTTTACGCCGATGGGCAATCCGAACAGGGGCCCGCGCTCGTTCATTGGAACCTCATCCAATTGCGCGGCTTTTTTCAAGGCGCCTTCTTTATCAAGCGCTAAAAAAGCATCGACGTCCGAATCCAATTCGGCAATACGGCCGAATGCTTTTTCAGCCATCTCAGCAATCGTTGTTTCTTTTGTATGTATCATTTCCTGCAGCTCCGCTGCGTTTTTTTCTGCTAAGCCCATATTATTTCCCTCCTCACAATCAATCTAGAATAGTTGGAACTTTAATTTGACCGGCTTCGTGCTCTTTTACGTTTTTCAAAACCAGTTCGCGGTCTAAGCCAGCTTCTGCTTTATCTTCACGCAAAACGTTGACCATCGACAATACATGTGTTGTCGGCTCCACGTTTTCCGTATCCAATTCGTTGAGCAATTCCATCGCATTCGTGATAGCTTCCAATTGATCCGCAAAATGTACCGCTTCTTCATCAGTGATGGCCAAGCGCGCCAAATGCGCTACTTCGATCACTTCTTCTTTTGTTATTTTCGCCATTTCTCTACACCTCCGGATTCAGTAAACATACGCTATATCATACCATTTTTCTAAGAAAAGCGAAAGCGGCCATCAAGAAGCGGCGGGCATATGCCCCCGAGAATCTGTACGCTGGAGTCTGGACAAGAAATTGAATAGGGACAGCCGCATGGCTGCCCCCGTTCCGTTGGTAATTAATCATAAATGTGAACAATCGGTTCCGTTTGTCCCGCTTTTCTGAGAACAAGCGCTTCCGGACCATTTGTCGATGTGACGCTGACTTCCACTTCAATGTTTTCAGGGAAATGCTCCAGCACTAGACCCGTCAAGTATTGCGTGAAGCCGATCAACTCAGCAGAACCGTAGAATTGTACAGGTATATCCACTTTCAGCCTGCGCAATTGGTCTTCCTGGTAAAAGCCCGTTCCGATGACGCTCGTGAAATTCGAGAAATATTCATCCACATCCATCTTGAAGTTCCGGAACGAAGTATCGACGTCACGGTATTTGTCTTCTGAACCAGATGTCGGGAAAATGACATAGTCCTCTTTGACCGGCGTCCAGTTCGCGACGTCGTTGTCGCCTCCCGGCGCGACGCCATAAGCAAAGTAAGTTCCCGGCGCTATAGCGCCTCGGCTGCTTTGCTTGAATAGGCCCACTGTGATTGGAATATCTTTCATGCCTTCTTTCTCACGCAAGCGCTTGATGATTTCAGCGGCCATGCGCTTGCCTTCTTTGTTCAGCTGGGCCTGCGAGATCGATTCTTCATAGGAAACTTCATCGACGGAATTATAATAGATCGAATTCAAAGCTAACCCAATCGAAACGCCGCCAAGCCGGATGGTTTCTTTATTGGTCTTCACCAAATAATTCTGTTCCACGATATGCGCCAGAATTTCAGGATCTGGCCGGTCGCCCGCTTTTTTCTGTTCAGCATTGCGCGAGTCGGCAGCATTCAGCCCAAGGCCATTCTCCTTGCTCTTACGGCTCAGCCAAGCACTGGCATCTTCGCGGGTGATTTTTTGGCCTTCCTGGAAATAATAATCGTCAGGCGAAAACTGGCGCTGCGATAACCGCAGCAGGCCATCTTCCGCTTCTTCGATATCATAGCGGGAATTCAGCCGGTTGATGATCGTTCCGCGTGTGGCACTTTGTTTATAGGGCAGCAATGTCCGATAATACCGGTCATCGAGCTGGATGCTCGGAATGATTGCTGTCTCTGCTTCTTCTTCTGTACTCAGCACTTCCGATTCGTCTGATGCGGAAGGCACACAGCCCGCCAGCAATAATATGCTGACCGGTATCCACCAAATGCGTTTCATTTTATAAATCTCCTCATTTACTCAATTCTTCCAAGAGGCGTTCTTCGTCCCAGACATCCACTTTCAGCTCAAGCGCTTTTTCAAGCTTCGAGCCGGCTTCTTCGCCCGCAATGACCAAATCGGTCTTTTTGCTGACGCTGCCAGACACTTTGCCGCCAAGCGCTTCGATGCGTTCTTGCGCTTCGCCGCGCGTCAATTGCTCGAGCTTGCCGGTCAGCACGATTTTCTTGCCGGCGAACGCATTCGCTCCGGCTTCAACGATTACGCGCGTCCCGGTATACGTTAAATTGACGTTCGCTTCCGTTAAACGTTCCATCAATTGCTGAACTTCTTCCGCATCAAAATAAGCAACAATCGAATCAGCCATCTTTTCACCAATTTCATGGATTTCCACCAATTCTTCTTTTGTAGCTTCCATCAACTTCTGCATCGAACCGAAATGCTCGGACAAGATGCGTGCGCCCCGTTCCCCCACGTGGCGGATGCCGAGGCCGAATAAGAGGCGTTCCATAGAATTGCTGCGGGACGCATCAATCGCGGCGATCAGGTTCGATGCCGACTTCTCGCCCATGCGGTCCAGGTCCACCACTTGTTCTTTCGTCAATTTGTACAAGTCGGAAAAATCAGCAATCAAGCCTTCGCGGTACAATTGTTCAATCACTTTTTCGCCCAGGCCTTCGATATTCATGGCATTGCGCGACACGAAATGGATAAGGCCTTCTGTTATTTGCGCAGGGCATTGCGGATTGACGCACCGCAAGGCCACTTCGCCTTCAATGCGTACTAGATCGCTGTCACATGCGGGGCAGTTTGTCGGCATTTCAAATGGCTCTTCCGTTCCTGTTCGCTGGTCCACGATTGCAGACACCACTTCCGGGATGATGTCCCCCGCTTTGCGGATGATCACTTTATCGCCGATGCGGATGTCTTTTTCTTTGATCAAGTCTTCGTTATGCAGCGAAGCCCGCTGTACTGTGGAGCCTGCCACCGATACCGGATCAAGTATTGCTGTCGGAGTGACGACGCCCGTACGCCCGACACTGAGCTCGATATCCCTGACTCGGGTCATCACTTCTTCGGCGGGGAATTTGTAAGCGGTCGCCCATTTCGGACTCTTCGCAGTAAAGCCGAGATCCTGCTGGTGCAAGTAGCGGTTCACTTTAATGACAATTCCATCTATTTCATACGGCAAGTCCGAGCGCTTTTCATGCCAGTGGGCGATGAACGCCAGCACTTCTTCGACACTTTTGCAGACCCGGAGTTCATTATTGATCTTGAATCCGAGATTTCCAACGTACTTCAGCGACTCCTCATGCTCGCTCAAGCCGTACGATTCGCCTTCGCTGCCGATGCCATAAACGAACACATCCAAATTGCGGCTCGCCGCAATTTTTGGATCGAGCTGGCGCAGCGATCCGGCTGCCGCATTGCGTGGATTGGCGAACAATTCTTCACCGCATTCGCCGCGTTCAGCATTTAAATCATGAAAGGATTTCTTCGGCATGAAGACTTCCCCGCGCACTTCAATCGCGACAGAATCCTTCAGTTTCAATGGAATCGTCCTTACAGTCCGAAGGTTGACGGTGATATCTTCGCCTACACGGCCATCCCCACGCGTCGCCCCGCGGACAAATTTTCCGTTTTCATAATGGAGCGCCACTGCAAGGCCATCGATTTTCAGCTCACAGACATATTCGATATTGTCGCCTGCTCCGCTCCGCACACGTTTGTCGAATTCACGGATATCTTCTTCATTGAACACGTTCGATAAGCTGAGCATCGGGCTTGAATGGGTCACTTTTTCGAAATTCGAAATTGGTGTCCCCCCGACGCGCTGGGTAGGAGAATCCGGAAAGATCAAATCGGGATACAAGTTTTCAAGTTCGATCAATTCGTTCAGCAATTGGTCATACACCGCATCCGGCACTTCCGGCTTATCCAGCACATAATAGGCGTGGCCATAAGCCCTCAGCGTTTCGTTCAACTCAATCACTCGTTGTTCTGCTTGTATTCGGTCCATTGGATATCCTCCTGCTTATTCTTTTTCAATCGGCGCAAACTTCGCCAATAGCCGCTTGATGCCGACCGGGCTCGGGAATGCGATGTCGAGTTCGACCTGTTCGCCTTCGCCTTTGACGTTGACAACAGTGCCGGTGCCCCATTTTTTATGTGTCGCGCGGTCGCCGGCCTTCCAGCCAAGCTTGTCTCCGCCCGATTGTTTATAGGCAGGGCGTGTGACCGCTGCGCGCTTCGGCGACTGCTTGTAACTTGTAGCCGCTCCGGCACGGTGGTTCGCGACTGTCTGTTCAATCAATTCTTCAGAAATTTCGCTGATGAAACGCGACGGCATATTGTAATTGCTTTTGCCGTAAAGCGTACGCGATGTCGCATGCGTCAAATACAGCCGCTTCTCGGCGCGGGTGATGCCGACGTACGCCAGGCGGCGCTCTTCTTCCAGCTCATCGTCGTCATTATTCGAACGCGAGTGCGGGAAGACGTTTTCCTCAAGCCCAATGATAAAGACGACCGGAAATTCCAGCCCTTTCGCGGCGTGCATCGTCATCAAGATGATCGGTCCGTCTGCGTCTTCTTCGTCATCAAGCGAGTCGATATCGGAAATCAATGCCAGGTCTGTCAAGAACGCGACCAGCGATTTGTCATCACTCTGCTTTTCGAACGCCTGCGTAACGGACAGGAATTCGTTCAAGTTTTCCAGTCGGCTTTCGCCTTCGATCGTTTTATCGTTTTGCAGCATTTGGCGGTAGCCGGATTTTTTCAGCACTTCCTCGACCAGTTCAGTGACAGACAAGTATTCTTGCATTTGAGTGAATCCGTTGACCATGGTGCGGAATTCAAGCGCGGTCTGCGCAGTTTTCGGCGTCAGCCCCATGAAATCGGCTTCCTGCAGCGAATCCATGATAGTGCGGTCTTGGTCAATCGCAAAACGGGCCATCTTCTCGAATGATGTCGCGCCGATTCCCCGTTTCGGTTCATTGATGATGCGCGCAAGCGACAAATCGTCGTCATTGTTCGCAATCAGCCGCAGATATGCCAATAGGTCCTTGATCTCTTTGCGGTCATAGAATTTCGTGCCGCCGACGATCGTATAGGACATATTCGACTTGACGAACATTTCTTCCAGTATCCGCGACTGCGCATTAGTGCGGTAAAGGATAGCGAAATCGGACGTCTTATAGCCTTCCTGCTGCATGAGCTTCTGTATTTCCTGTACGACATATTGTGCTTCCTGCCGCTCGTCTCCTGCTTTATGCAAGGTGATCGCCGGACCATCCGCATTGTCGGTGCGCAGCTCTTTCGGGTAGCGGCTCGTATTTTTCTTGATAACATCGTTCGCCGCCTGCAAGATCCGTTTTGTCGACCGGTAATTCTGTTCAAGCATGATGACTTTCGCGTCCGGATAATCTTTTTCGAAAGACAGGATATTCGTGATATCCGCTCCGCGCCAACGGTAAATCGACTGATCGGAGTCGCCTACGACGCAAATATTCTTGAACTTGCTCGCCAGTTTCTGCACCAATTGGTATTGGGCATTGTTCGTATCCTGATACTCATCCACGTGGATATAATGGAATTTATTCTGGTAATACTCCAGCACTTCCGGCACCGTGTTGAATAAAGTCAAAGTCGTCATGATCAAATCGTCGAAATCGAGCGATTGGTTTTTCTGCAGCCGCTTCGCGTATGCCGCATAAACTTCCGACACGGTTTTTTCGTACGGATTATGGGCATTCATATTCGCCGCAAATTCTTCAGCTGTAATGCATTCGTTTTTCGCCGATGAAATCGCGTTCAGCATTGTCCGCGGTTCGAATTTCTTCGGATCCAGGTTCAGCTGTTTCAAGACATTTTTAACGACCGTCAATTGGTCGGTCATATCCAAAATCGAAAAATTCTTCGAGAAGCCGATGCGGTCGATGTCGCGGCGCAAAATCCGCACACACATCGAGTGGAATGTAGAAGCCCACATGCGTTGGCCCGTACCATGGCCAAGTAAGGCGTCAATCCGGTTGCGCATTTCACGCGCCGCTTTATTTGTAAAAGTGATTGCGAGGATATTGGATGGATAAACTTGTTTTTCCAACACCAGATAAGCAATCCGGTGCGTCAGCACACGCGTCTTGCCTGACCCTGCGCCTGCCATTATCAATAACGGCCCTTCTGTTGTCTGTACGGCCTCTGCCTGTTCGGGATTCATCCCGTTCAATAAACTATTTGTAATCATTTCCACTATGCACCACCTCGAACATCTGTTCTTTTTTATTATAGCGACTGCTTGTCCATTTCCGCAACCGCCTGGACGGTCGCAATCGCGTTTTCTATATTTTCATAAATGATATTTCCGACAACAATCGTATGCGCCGCGCCGGCCATCTCGACCGCTTTTTCAGCGCCGTCGATGCCGCCGCCGTAAAATAGCCGCGTCTTGGACAAAACAGCTTTCACTTCAGCCACCAATTCCGGATCGCCGTAGACGCCGCTGTATTCCAGATAAAAAATCGGCAGCCGGAAAAAATGTTCGGCCATCCTCGCGTAAGCGATGACGTCTTCTGTCGAGAGCTCTGTTTCGGCCTGCGTCAGCTCAGCCGCCTTGCAAGCGGGGTTCAAAATGCAATACCCCTCCGGAATCAATTCATCCCAATCCATGATTTCCCCATATTCCCGTATCGCTTCATGATGCAGCCCTTTGACCCAACGCGGATCTTCACTGTTCAGTACGGTGGGGATGAAATAATAATCGAATCCTGGCGCCACCGAATCAATCGTTGAAACTTCGAGCACAGCCGGTACACTATACCCGCGTAAGCGACCCATTAATTCCAGGACATTGTCGAGTGTGACATTATCGCTTCCGCCAATCAAGATGGCATCGGTCCCAGATTCGCAAATTCGTTCCAACTGTCCATCGGAAATCGGCTTAGCCGGATCCAGTTTAAAAACATGCCGCCATGTATGGAAGTCCACATTCATCCACCTAACTATAAATCGTATTTCATCTCTACATTATAACAAAAAAAAGGGGGCTATCCCATAAGTCTGATATTCGACTTATGGCATAGCCCTTCTTTTTGGACGCCGCAGCAAGTAAAACGGCTGCGCAGCGCGGTCATTCTGTTGGCAGCTGGAATGGTTTTTCTTCCGGATAAAGCCGGCCGAGCATCTCATCATATCCGTCGTTGCCGTAATTCAGGCAACGGCGCACACGTGAAATTGTCGCCGTACTTGCCCCGGTTTCGTTCTTTATTTTTTCGTAGGTTTTTTTCAAGCGCAGCATACGGGCGACCTCCAAACGCTGGGACAGCGATTGAATTTCACTGATGGTGCATAAATCATCGAAAAAGCGATACGCTTCTTCTTTATCTTTTAACGCAAGCACTGCTTCTATTAATTGGTCTGTCTGATTTCCACGGATCTTATCAACCTGCATGCGGCATAACCGTCCTTTCATTTCTGCCCTTAGTCAAGGGGTGTAGCGGACCGATTGTTCTATTCCGGGATTGGTCGGCACGATGTGGATCCACGTCTTCCCCGGAACGAGTTCGATCGTCTCGCCGTCAGCGGTCGGGATGAGCATGCCGCCTTGTGAAATCCACTTTATTTCACGGACACCTCCGCTTTGGAAAAGCAGCGCTTCTCCTCCGCTTTCAAGGTCGATCGACTGCCGCCCTTTGGTGTCAATCGTCTCGTGGTCCGCCTCGAACACCAGGACATTTGCAACTTCGGCCTGCTGCAGCGTTT
>DATISS010000120.1:0-24820 GCA_035468565.1 Planococcus sp. (in: firmicutes) | reverse complement strand
CTCCATCTCTTTCATCAAAATTTTCAAGCGCTTTTTCAACTCTGGATGATCGCTGACAAGCTGTTCCATTTTCGATTTCGTGTATTTCATGGGAATTGCAACTCCTTTCGATGTTCTTTGTTCCATTATACCACCGCTCTACGGGAAAACGCTGTCGAGAAATTCCTCGTTAACTCTTTTCATTTCGCTCTAGGCGGATGCTTTCCGCGGGCACGGCCTCAGCCGCTTCAATCACTGCGTTCGCTCCAGGGTCTTCGGCTCGCGCTGTTCCCGCTGGAGTCGCCGCCTTCCGCTTCATTCAAAGGTGTTTCTCAATACTAAAACATTTCTTATATCGAAGAAAATGAAAGTTACAATTCTTTTAGTTTCTGGAAATTTCCCAGATATGTAGCAAAACAGCGGAGAAAACCCAACTGCTCCTGCATCGCTGCGCTGCTTCGTCGCAGGGACAGGAGCACACGGTTTTCGAAGCGACTGAGGAGGCTTGGCGCTCGCCCGCAGCAAGCGTAGCTGTTTTGCTACATATCGGCTTAAAAAATTGATTGTAATTTAATTTCCTAAAAAAACGCATTTGCAGCAAGCAAATGCGTTTTTGTGTTTCAGATATAATGCAGGACGAAGTTCATCAGGAACAAACCTGAGATGACGTATAGCGGCACGGAAACTTCGCGCCATTTGCCGATGCCGATCTTGAGGATCGGGTACAGGATAAAGCCGATGGCAATGCCATCCGCAATGCTGTACGTAAACGGAATGAGCGCGATGATCATCAGCGCAGGGAACGTTTCGCTCATGTCTTTCATGTCGATGTTGCGGATTGTCTGCAGCATCAGCCCGCCGATAATGATCAGGATCGGTGCAATCGCACTGTCCGGAATCAGTTTGATGAGCGGAATGAAAAACACGGATGCGAGAAACAGGACGCCAGTGGTAATCGCCGTCAAACCCGTGCGCCCGCCTGCCGTCATGGCCGCTGCGCTTTCAACAGAAGCTACTGTAGGGCTCGTGCCGAAGACTCCGGATGCCATCGCTGACAGCGAAGTCGCCTGGAAGGCACGGCCGAATTTTTCCGGCTGGTCAACGAGGTTTACTTGGCCATGGACGAGTCCGATGTTCTCGAACACCATCACCATCGTCAACGAGAAAACCGCGACCCAGAATACCATTGACAGCAGGCTGTCGAACGACATTGCGCCGAAGCCGGCGAAGGCTTCTTGCATATTAAGCGAAGAATCTCCTACGCTGCTTGTATCAATCAAACCGAAAAATGATGCGATGGCGCTACCCACAATAATCGTGATGAGGAAATTCCCCGGAACGTTGCGGATAAACAAGATGACCGCGATGATCAGCGTCAATGCGGTCGCCATCACTGTCGGATCGCTGAGTGTACCAAGCGCCAGAATCGACGCTTCGCCGTGTATGACGAGCCCGCCTTTTTCAAGGCCCAGAAGCATCAAGAACAGGCCAAGGCCGACCGTAATCGCTTCTTTCAGCGAATGCGGCACCGCGGCGCTGATCACTTTCGCAAAGCGCGTGAACGCGATTGCGACGAAAATCACACCGGTGACAAAGACCACCGCCAGCGCTTCCTGCCATGTCAAGCCCATTGACTGGACCATCGTGTAGGAAAACAGCGCGTTGATGCCCATGCCCGGCACCAGCAAGATCGGCGCATTGCCCCAGAACCCCATTACGAACGCCCCGAATACCGAGGCACCGATTGTCGCGACGATTGCCGCCTCGATCGGCATGCCGCCTTCGGATAAAATCAGCGAGTTGACCGCAATGATGTAAACGACCGTAAAGAAGCCGATCAATCCTGCGGTCATTTCCTGCCTTACCGTCGTACCGTTTTTTTGAAGACCGAAGAATCGGTCCATCCAATCAAACATATATTTCAACCTTCTATTAAATTAGCCCTCTCCCTACCCGCTCTGCCTATAGATTCTATAGGTGAGCCAAGACAAAATTGTAATCCGAAAACACTTTAGTGTCAAGGGTTGAAGCTTGTCATCTTCAATGATTTATTGGAGGTGATGCCTGCAATAAAATGAACAAACTACCCCCGCCTCTCCACCTGTCTTTTTCACATTTCGCTTGCGGAATGCATCCATCACGCTCTTTTCCGTGTGTCTTTTTTCCGCCCGTCACCAATGGAATGGACGTATGCTCTCAGACACAAAAACCCTCGCTTCCGGACAATCCGGGAGCGAGGGTTATTATAGGCTATTAAACGAACATGCCGGCGATTGCTGCGCTTAGAAGCGATGCAAGCATACCCGCTGCAACAGCGCGCATACCGAGGCGAGCGATGTCCGGACGGCGGTTCGGCGCCATAGCGCCTAAGCCGCCAAGCAGGATGGCAAGCGAGCTCAAGTTAGCGAAGCCACACAGTGCGAAGCTGATGACAAGTACGGTTTTAGGTGACAAGTTTGCAATTTCTGGAGCAAATGCTGTGTAAGCGACAAATTCATTCAACACCAATTTCTGGCCTATGAAACTACCCGCTTGTACAGCTTCTTCCCACGGCACGCCGATTGCGAAGGCAATCGGCGCGAAGACGAAGCCAAGGATGCCTTGGATTGTCAGGTTGTCGGCTCCGAACCAAGCACCGACTCCACCAAGCATGCCGTTCAGCAAAGCGATCAAGGCGATGAAAGCAAGAAGCATCGCACCGACATTCAGCGCAAGCTGCAAGCCGTCTGCCGCACCGCGTGCAGCAGCGTCAACAACGTTGACTGATGATTGGTCTTTTTCCATGACGAATTCTTTTTCAACGATTTCTTCCGTTTCCGGCATCATGATTTTCGCCATGATCAAACCGGCAGGAGCGGCCATGAAGCTTGCCGCCAACAGATACTCAAGCGGCACGCCCAATAGCGCGTACCCCGCGAGCGTAGAACCGGCCACTGACGCCAGGCCTCCTGTCATAACTGCAAACAATTCCGACTTCGTCATGTTGGCGATGAAGGGGCGGATAACGAGTGGCGCTTCCGTCTGTCCAACGAAAATGTTTGCCGCTGCGGAAACAGATTCCGCTTTGCTTGTTCCAAGCAATTTCGACAGTGCGCCACCCAGAATTTTAATGAACAACTGCATGATTCCCAAATAATACAAGACGGAAATCAATGAAGAAAAGAAGATGATGATCGTCAAGACTTGGAACGCAAAGACGAAACCGAAGTTTGCTGCGTCCGCCGCTGGACCGAACACGAAGTTGATCCCTTCTTTTGCGTAATTAATGACGTTTTGCACTTTATTAGAAAGCCATAATAACGCTTTTCTGCCCAATTCCCATTGCAGGACCATGAACGCGAATGTAATTTGTATTGCTAATCCGCCCAAAATGGTGCGCGGCTTGATTGATTTACGTGCACTTGACATTAAAAAGGCAAGTCCCAGGACGACGAATACACCGAATATACCCCACAAGAAATTCACATTTTCACCTCATTGTTTTATTCAACCTGAAACGCTTTCATTTCAGATTGGTTTTCCTTAAAGCTAGTCCTCTGTCGTCAGACATCTTACCAAATCCACAACTATATGTAAATGTATAATCCGTGACAACTCTTTAACAGAAAAATGTTTAAATGCAATGAAAATTCACACTAGTGAAGCCTTTCGGTCCGCCGTCCTTTTTTCTTCTTTTCAATGCCCCAGGTCAAAAAAAAACGCGCAGCTTATCGCTGCGCGCTAACTTTATTTTTTCGATGGCTAATCCGGTGAAACACGAGGTAAAGTGCCGGAATCATTACCAAGGTGAAGAGGCTGGAGAATGTCAGCCCCGCAATGATTGTTATCGCTAAGGCTTCGAACAGCGGATCTCCCGTCAGCGCGACGGGGATCAATGCGACAATCGAAGTCACAGATGTCAAGACGATCGGCTTGATGCGGGCATAGCCGGATTCGACAATCGCTTCATTGATATCGAAATCGCCGGACAGCCGGCGCGTTTCCACAAAGTCGATCAGCACTACCGCATTCCTGACGACAATCCCCGTCAAGGAGACAATTCCCATGACGCCGAGGAAACTTAACGGCGTCTGCGTCAAAAACAGGCCAAGAATCGCACCCGAAACGCCCAAGTACACGGCAATCAAAACTAGGAATGGCAACGCGAACGATTTAAATTGGAACGCGATGACCAAGTAAACAAGCAAGATGACTACCAGGAACAAGACCCCGATTTCAGTAAAGAACGCTTCCTGATCGGAATTCTCACCGCCAGTCGACAATTCGTAGCCGGACGCCAAGTCTGCTTTCTGGGCATCGACAACTTCGAGCATACTATCTTCAAAATCCGCAGCATCGCCAAACGCTTTCAGCGTAATCGCGCGTTCGGCCTCCTGATGCGGCACCTGTGCCAAAGCAGTTGTTTGTTCAGGCGTCAGCAATTCATCTAAGCCCACCAAAGTCGGCGGCCCGGGTTGTGCTTGCGGTGAAGCGGCAGGCACTTGGAAGTCAGCCAGATCAATGTCCTGGCCGCTTTCAACACCCGATTGCTTCAATGTCACATCATACAGCTTCTGCCCTTCGTAAATGCTGGAGAGCGGAACGCCTTGAGTCAAGAACTGCAGCTGTCCCGTCAACGTACTGAGCGGAATGCGGTTCGCCTCCAGCGCTTCCTGGTTCGGCACGTATTCCACAGCAGGAACCGGGTCGCCCAGGTTATCCGTGACGACATCCGCGCCTTGTTCCAGCATCGCCGCTTTTAATTTATCGCGCAATGCAGTCAATTCCTCAAGGTTCTCACCTTTAATGGTCACAGTTACCGGAGCACCGGCTGGAGGCCCTTGGATGATGGTGTCCAGGAAAATTTCCGCTTCCGGGTATTGCTCGCGCAGCGCAGGCTGCCATTTTTCGATAAACTCGGCAGCAGTGGTTTGTTCCCGGTCAATCCGGAACGCCACCTGCCCTGTGTTTGAGCCCGTATTATCCATTGAAGAAGCGAATAAATTCGGCAATCCTTCACCGGTGAAAATCGCGACTTCTTCAACGTTCGCATCTTCCTCTTTTAACTCCTCTGTAACGTCAGAGATGAACGCATCGGTTTCTTCAATCGCAGTCCCTTCAGCGAGGCGGACATTCATCGTCACCTCTTTGCGGTCAGCTGCCGGGAAGAACTCAAATGGCGTGAAGAACGACAAAGCCAAAAGACCTGTAGCCAGAACCAATCCACCGATGCCGATCAGCAGCGGACGTTTCAATACGCCGCGCAACACTTTTCCTGAATAAAACAGTGCCAGCTTCTCAAGCGGTTTGCCAAGAAAACCTGGTGTGTCGGATATCTTTTTCGAGCGGCGTTTCGTTTTCAAATACTGCATCATCGGCACCAATGTAATCGACAGCACCGTAGACGCGATGATTGTCGTGATGAGAATGCTCGGCAATGCTTTGATGAACGCGCCATTGCCCCCTGACAGCAGCAAGAGCGGAGAAAACGTTACGACAATTGCCAAACTTGAAGCGATGATTGAAGAAAACACTTCTTTGACGCCGTTGACAGCACCGTCCAATGCCGAGTCGCCCAGCTTGTAGCGGCGCTGGATGTTGTCATTGACGACAATGCTGTCATCGACCAAAATACCGATGGCGATGATAAGGCCGATGACGGAAATCTGGTTCAAGTCGACTCCCATCGACGGAATCGGGATCATGCCGATCAATACCGAAGAAAGCACCGTCACCGCAACTACAAATGCTCCGAACAGCGTCAATCCAGCTGTCGTCACTACGAGCACCGCAAGCACCGCAATCAACAGCGATACGTACAAGCCTTCAAAAATCGAGGTGACATTTTCAGCCTGCGATTCGTAGCGTTGGGCTTCGACGCCTTCAGGCAATTCTTCAGTGAACGGTTCAATCACTTGGGATACTCTTTCGTCAACACCGGGCACGTCCTGTCCTGTTTGGAGAAATACCGTATACGAAATGGCGCGTTCGCCTTCGAATGTGACGATATCTTCCGTTTCGCTGTCCACTGTTTCAATCACAGCGATGTCTTCAAGCGGTACTGCAGCAGAACCGACTTGCAGCTTTTTCAATTTCTCGATGCCCTGCTCCTGCTGCACCGTCAAAACCACCCGCTCGTTGCCATTGTCATGGGTGCCTAGCGACAGCGGCTGGTTTGCCTGCTGAAGCGACTGCAGCACTTCAAACGGCTGCAGGTTGTTTGCCGCCAACTGTTCTGCTTCTAATTCAATGAGGATCTGCTGGCTGTTCAAGCCTTTGACAGCAGTGCCGGCCACGCCGTTCACTGCTTCCACCTCTTCCGATAAATCGGCTAGCGCCTGCTCCATGCCGCGGAGTTCCGCTTCATCGCCGTAGAACATATACGATACGAGCGGGAACGTCAAATCGAGCTTTTCTACAGACGGCTGTTGCGCCTGTTCAGGGAAGCCGCTCGATGCGCGCTGCACTTGCTGCTGCATTTCCGTCACCAGCGCATCCGGGTCAAAGCCGTCTTCAAGTTCCAGCGTAATGATGGAAGCGGAGTTCGCTGATACCGACTGCATCGAAGACACACCATCCACTTTCTGCAATTCCTGTTCAATCGGATTGGTGATGGCCGTTTCAATTTCCTCAGGGCCAGCGCCTGGCAAAATAGTCGATATCAGCACCAGATTTGGCGGCGTCTCCGGAATTTCACGCTGCGGAAGCGTCACAAAAACATAGGCGCCGATAACGGTAAAAATAAAAATTAAGAATATGAATAATTTGCTGCGATCCAATAGGTATTTCATAACGCGCCTCCTCTACTTTTATATAAGTTAAACTAATGAATTTCCATTATCGATATTCCGCAAAACAGCTGCGAGGGTATCGACCCAAGAATTGGGGAGATACCTTTGCGACGAAGTGCGCAGCGATGCAACGGTTTTTCATGTCCCGAAGCTAGCGTAGCGTTGCAACGAACTTTAATGTCTCGAAGCTAGCGTAGCGTTGCAGAGACAGGGACAGAAGCAGAAGGGTTTTAGCTATGAGACGAGTGGTCTTCTCGGCTCATGGCGAGAGCCATGCCCAAAGCGTCCGGAGCGAATTTCAGTATGTTACTTCTTTAGTTCAACTTATATATGCAATAATTATTTGTATAATTATTGTATGACATTTATATAAGAAAAGCTAAATTGACAACCGAAAATCACAAAAAAAGAGGACCGGGTATCTCCGGTCCTTTCCTTAGGGCTCAATGCATATGCTGAGCCCGTTTGTGTTTCATGAAATACGCAGCGGCAAAAATTAAGAGCGGCGGCACGATGCTCAATTTGAACCACATGCTGCCGCTTCCGTCGAAGGCGATAAGGCCCATCGGCAAAAGCAAGGCGGCTCCGCTCCACGCGAGCGCTTTCCATGACCGTTTCCATAATCCGTAGACGAACAACACGACCGATGCAATGACCAGCGACCAAAGCAGGATTCCCATAAGGAATAAGCCCATGATTTGTTCCTCCCCAACCGTAATATCTTTCTCTCTCTTGCTTACTTCTCTATACCCATTTCAAGACCTTTTCAATGCACAGCAAAAGAAAAAAGTCCGGACACCTGAAGTGTCTCGGACTCTTGATTTCACTTATAGATTTTTCAGGAACAGGCGGATGACGTCTGCCCCGCCGATGATGTTCCCGGCAGAAGTCCCGACGTTCGTCAGCAAGACGACAAGCAGCACGCGCGTGACTTTATTGTCCCAAAAGCCTTTGATGGTGAAAACATCTTTTGACAAGGTTTCAAAATCGCCGATATTCGGGCGCCGGACGTATGCCTGCATCAGGCCGGAGAACCAGCCTGCGGCAATTAGCGGATGCAGCGCGCCAATAGGCCCTCCGACAAATGCGGTCAGGATGGCGAGCGGGTGGCCGAACGCCAAAGCCGCTCCGATGGCGCCAAGTGATGCAGTCCACAGCACCCAGCTTATCGTGCCGTCGATGCCCGCGGCGGGATTATTATAAAATGTTATGGCCAGAAGAACGACCAGCAAAATCGGCAGCGCCCAGCCGAGGATTTTCGGCCACTTCGATTTCGGAGGCACTTCAGATAATTTCTCCAAGTCGTGTTCGTAGTGGATTTCTTTGGTGATGCCCGGCACGTGCGCCGCACCAAGCACCGCCACTATTTTCTTGCCTGGTGCATCTTTGATTTTTTGGGCCAGGTATTGATCCCGTTCGTCAATCAGCGGTGTTTTCAGTTTTGGAAACGATTTGGTGAAATCATTCAGAACCGCATTCAGCGTATCCTGCGATTTCATCTTTTCAAGGTCTTCCTCAGAAATCGTCTCGCTGCTGAAAATGCTGTAAAACACCGACGTCAACAATTGCGCTTTGCCCATAAAGCCGATATTGCTCCAGATGCGGGAAAAAGTGACTTGGATGTTGCGGTCAGCAAGCACCAGTTCTGCGCCTGCCTCTTTGGCAGATTCGATGCCTTGCAGCATTTCCTGCCCGGGCTTAATGTCGAACTGATCAGCCAAACGGTTTTGGAACGAGGAAATCGCCAAGTTCATCAGCAGCAGGCTCGATTTCTTTTCTTTGATGACTTTAAATATATCGGTTTCTTTCCACTTGCTTTTGTCAGTCACCGACTGGTAGCGCTGGGCATCCAGCTCGATGCAAACCGAATCCGGGCGCTCCGCTTCAATGACTTCTTTGACCTGGACCGCGCTTTGGCGCGAAACGTGCGCAGTACCGATGAGAATAATTTCCCGGCCATCAATGTGCAGGCGCGTTATATTTTCTTCATGCATGGATTTACTTCCTTCACAGAACTTAATTTCCCTCCGCAGCAAGGCGAAAAGACTGTCTATTATAATAATGAATCACATCGCCGAAAATATCAACTATGGGCCCGTTAAAGCCCTTTTGCATTGAACGTATTGCCGTTGCGGAGGTCGCCGTATTCAAAGCCTCTATAGAACCAGCGCTTGCGCTGCTCCGAAGTGCCGTGCGTGAAACTTTCTGGGACGACATAGCCGCGTGATCGCTGCTGTATTGTGTCATCGCCCACCGCACTTGCGGCCGTCATCGCTTCTTCCAAATCCCCTTCCTCAAGAAGGTTCATGCCTTGCGCGTGATGCGCCCAGACACCGGAGTAGTAATCCGCCTGCAATTCAAGCTTCACTTGCAGCTCATTGTATTCTTCCTCGCTCAGCTTATTGCGCATCGGCTGCACTTTGCCCATGGTGCCGAGCAGGTTCTGTACGTGATGACCCACTTCATGCGCAACGACATAAGCCATCGCGAAATCGCCTGGCGCCTGGAATTGGGTCTTCAATTCTTCGTAGAAGCTCAAGTCGATGTAGAGTTTCTGGTCGCTGGGGCAATAGAATGGCCCGACCGAAGCGCCCGCTGTACCGCATGCCGAATCGACGCTGCCAGTATAAAGCACCAAGGTCGGCTCCTCGTATTCCAAGCCTTCTTCCGCGAACACTTCAGTCCAAACCTGTTCCGTATCCGCCAGCACGACCGACACGAATTCCGCCAGCTCCTCTTCTTCTTGGGAAGCTACATAAGGCTCATTCGACTGCGATCCGCCGCCCACCGTATCCAATATGGCACCAGGGTCTCCCCCGAGGAATGATATCAGCAAAACGATGAGCAAGCCCCCGATGCCGCCGCCGGCAATCAGGCCGCCTTTTCCACCTCCGCCTCTCCTATCTTCAACGTTGCCGCTGCTTGCTCTGCCTTTCCATTTCATCTTTTCCCTCTCCTCGCCAATCACTTTTAATAAGCTATACCCTGTTCACCAACGCTTTTAATCCACTTCAGCCAAGGAGGTAAATTAAAAATCGCTCTCTTAAATCGCCGTCCACTCCCGGCAGTTCGATTTCCTGAAATTGTTCGAATGCCGTGCTGTGTTCCAAATAGCCGATGTAATCCTCTGACGGGAAGAACAAGATCAACTCGATAGGGCGCGGCGACCGTTCCGCGGACTTCAGGATATTGTTGATGACCGTGATGAATATCTGAATGGAGAACGGATTGAAAAAGTAGAATTTATTGTCGTTGGGGTGGATCTGGTATTGCTCAGCAAGCGTGCAGGCGAAACGGATCCGTCCTTTTGCCGCCGGCCGCTTTTGCACGTAGGACTCCAGGTTTTCACAGGCTTGTTGGTGAAGGGCTTGATCCATTTCCACCCCGGTCGTTGCCGCGCCGAACAAATGGTGTACCAAAAAATTGAGGCGCCCTTTGCCGGAGCCGAAATCGACGAGCTGATCTTCTTCCGACAAGCGGTGGCTGTTGAAAAGTGTCTCAAGCAGCTCGTATGGCGTCGGCTCGTAGCGGTTATAGTGGAAAGAATCATGGAACCCCTGCTGGATGCCCGCAGTGTGAATGTTCAAATCGTGATCGTATTGGCGTTCGTCCATCAAAATCTCCTCGATTCTTTGTAAAATAGATCTCCGTATGCTTGCAATTCAAGCGGGGATTTGGTAAAGTCTAGCTAATTCAATAATTTCTTGCTCCGTTTTTTTGGAGTGAGGATAGAGGCGCAAATACCATCAGTAGACAGCCCGAGGATTATGAGATCCGATGACAGCTGTTGAAAGGGGGATTTGCCGAAGTGGCCAGGCGCTCATTGCCGATGCTGCTGGGTCTGCATTAAACAAATGCAGGACTGTCATATAGGAGACTATATGGGGGGCTATCTGACGCATGGATTGGGCGCATTACACGCCAGTCTATCGCAGCAACGAGACCCCTCGTTGCTGCTTTTTTGTTTTTCCGATACGCTTGCCGCCTCTGATTTCGCAAGATCAACGCAGCAGCAAACAATAGCACAGACCAAAAAAATGGGAAAAGGGTGGTATTTATGAATTTCGGACAAGTAGTGACAGCGATGGTGACGCCATTTGACGCAAGCGGTGACATCGATTTCCCAGCAACTGCAGCCTTAGTGGAGCATCTGATCGAAAACGGAACCGATGCATTGGTGGTGGCCGGCACCACCGGCGAGTCGCCGACCTTATCGGCGGACGAAAAGATCGACCTCTTCAAATTTGTCGTCGATACGGTCAAAGGCCGCATCCCGGTCATTGCGGGAACAGGCTCGAACAACACCCGCGCTTCCATCACCTTGACGCGCGGCGCTGAAGAAGCGGGTGCAGACGCCATTATGCTGGTGACACCATATTACAATAAACCTTCACAAGAAGGCATGTTCCAGCATTTCCAGGCAATCGCAGCAACTACTCATCTGCCGGTCATGCTATACAACATTCCTGGGCGCAGCGTCGTCAATCTGTCAGTTGATACAATTGTGCGTTTAGCCGCAATCGACAATATCGTATCCATCAAAGAAGCGAGCGGCGACCTCGATGCTGCAGCCGAAATTATTGAACGCACACCGGATACATTCAGCTTATACAGCGGCGATGACGGCTTGACGCTGCCGCTTCTTGCCATTGGCGGAATAGGCATCGTATCTGTAGCCGCCCACATCATCGGCCGCGAAATGCAAGGGATGATTTCCAGTTTCAAAGCCGGCGATACGGCAAAAGCCGCCCAGCTTCACCGCACACTTTTGCCGGTCATGAACTCATTGTTCGCAGCACCGAATCCGGCACCCCTTAAAACAGCCTTGAACCTGTCCGGCGTAGCGGTCGGCGGCGTACGTTTGCCGATGATTCCGCTGACGGAACAGGAAACACTGACGTTGCAAGAGGCTTTAGCACCGGTAGTAAAAACGGCAGCTACACAATAATAAAAAAGAAACCCGTTGAAGCAGCAGCTTCAACGGGTTTCTTTGCGTCATTTTTCAGCAGTCAGTTTCTTAAAAGCCTGTTTTAAGCTCCCCCCAAGCGCTAGCTGCCGGACATCAACGCCCAAATGCGTAATCGTCTGCGCAATTTCTGGCCGGATGCCGGTGAGGACAGCGTGCACACCAATCAGTTTCAGCGACTCTGTCAGCATGATGATTTGCTGCGCCACCATGGTATCCACTTTTACGACCCCAGACAAATCGATGATCAAGGTCGATACGTCCATGTTGCCGACAGACAGGAGCGTTTTCTCCAAAATGTGTTCCGCCCGATCAACTTCGATTGCCCCGACAAGCGGCAAAATCGCAATTTCATCATTGACAGGAACGACTGGAGAAGACAGTTCCAAATATTCGTTGCGCGCTTTCTTAAGGTTTTTCTGATACGAGTTGATGTAAGCAGAACTATAAGAATACGCTGCATGGTCCAGCAGGCTATGAAAAAATTCCGTGATGTCGAAAAGCACTTCAAGCTCGATGCCTTCGTGCATAGCTTCCGACTTGATGACTTTTCCGATATGCTTGCGGTAAATATTCGTTTCCGCCAATGCACTGTCGAGCATCATACCTTCTTTCAAGAAATAATTTCCGGTAGCACGGCCCCATTCAGCAATTTCATCGTAAGCCTTTTGCGGATCAAGGAAATTTGTTATGGATTTCCCGATCAACCCGATCAGCCCAGAACGGAACTCGATAACCGCTTTCAGCAAGTCTTCATAGCCGGCGATATCCGCCGGTTTGGCATCTTTTAATGCTTCTTCCTGGATTAATTGAGCGATTAAATATTTATCTTCTTCCACCCGTTGGCCGAGCAGTGTACTTTCCCTTTTCATGTGGTACCCCCTGAAGTAGCATTGGTCTTGCTTTGGCTTTTATTATACCCGCCAATTAGCGTTTTAGGATACTCCAAAATTCCTGCTGAAAAATCAAACTGAATTATTGCCCAGGAAATAAACAGCTTCCTTGCCATCCGACCGTTACACAATTGCGTCCTCTGTTCTTGGAAGTGTAAAGCGCTTTTTCCGTCCAGCTGTGCAGTTCCATCAAGTCGCTCTAATAGAACTGGTTAAAAAAAGAGGCGAAAACGACAAAGACGATAAGCAGCACAAATATCGTAATAATGATGCCGGGCAGCACGACAATGAAAAAGCCTTTCCAAGACGAGACACGATGCGCTTCGCCCACCGCTTTGCAGACGATGACGAATGTCCAAACCGAAACTACAGCCAATACCAAAGACATGATGGCTGTAAACGGATTCCCCGCCACATCAGCTCGGTCTGCAAAGAACGTTTCCGGTGATGCAAAAGCCCAGATGATCAGCAGTGGCAACAGCCAAATCTGCGGTATTTGCGCTGCAGGAAGCGCTTTGAACATTTCCTGGTAGGTCGCTGTGCCTTTGAACAGCCGGCCGACCAGCGTCAGGATAGCGGCTCCGATGAAATAGCCAACCACACTCCCGATCGGACCGGTGATCAACGCCTGAAGAATGGCTGCCCACGGCGCCATGTCGGAGTTGCGGGTGTTCATGAGCCCGAGCATGCCGGATGCAAATCCTGTTAGGACAATGAGCAAAATGATGAATTTAGTGGACTTGTGGTCAATGACAAAGCGCACGGTTTCCCGTGTGCGCAGCCAAATATCGGTGAACGGATTCACCTCGCGCTCTTTTCTCAATCGATCTTCACGTACCATATTTCCCTCCTCCTTCCTTCCGGTTATCGCAATGGCAGGCAGCAGCCTCCAGTTTTTTTTTGTTATTTTTTTAATACCCTTTTCCGTCTTTAACTAACTTTATATTACATGAAGAAACTTCCGAAGCCTGGAAATCTGCTGTAAATTAATCGTCCATTTTCAGTGCCAGCCGGAATTAGATATGTTTATAAAACTAAAAAGGGTGGGTACACTACCTCTACCTTAACTTTTAGGTTCAACAACGAACCATACACTTAGGAGGAATTCATAATGGAAAACAAATTAATCGGTGCATTTGATGTACAGGCAGAAGTCTTAAATAAAATCACAGAGTTGAAAGCACAAGGCTATAGCGAAGATGACATCTACGTCGTTGCGCAAAATCACGATCAAGTATCAATGGTGGAGCAGCAGACTCATGTGCACGTTGACGCGGATTCAACAGAAACGAACGGCACAGCTCAAAAAGAAGAAGGCTTCATGGGCAAATTCATCAACTTATTGGCAGGCGAAGAAGCTTCAGGCGACGCATTCAACAGCATGAACTTAAATGAAAAAGATGCTGAACAATCTCGCCGACAACTTGAAGAAGGCAAACTGCTGGTTTATGTCGACAGTGACTATAACGAATCTTATAATTCATTCAATGAAAAACGCGAAACTTCATCTTCCCGTGAAGGCTTTGCAGCTGGCAGCAGCACGAACGGCGTATCGTCTTCTAACGAAGAAGAAAAATTGCGCCTTCATGAAGAACGTTTGCATGTCGACAAAGCGCGCGTGCAAACCGGTGAAGTGAATGTCGGCAAACACGTTGTTGAAAACGAGCAGACAATCGAAGTTCCTGTTGAGCGTGAAGAAGTCTATGTTGAGCGCCGTCCAGTGAACGATTCATCAACTTCAACAGATACGAATCATTCGTTTGATTCTACAGATGCTTATACAGAAGGCGACACAATCCGTGTACCGTTAACGGAAGAGCGTGTAGAAGTAACAAAAACAGACGTAGTTGCTGAAGAAATCGTCATCGGCAAACGCAAAGTCCAAGATACAGAGCAAGTGAAAGAAACAGTCCGCAAAGAAGTTGCCGACATTGACGGCGATGTAGAAGACAAAGACCGCGACCGCTTCTAATTAAACAAGCAAACGCAGATAAGTTATTTCAAAAAAAGCCCCCGGAAAATAATTTCCGGGGGCTTTGCTATGCCACTGCTCAGCTCCAACGGGCTGTCAGCATTTTTCGTCTTGTGTAAAATTCGACGCCGTCGGATCCGTTGGCATGAAGATCTCCGTAGAACGAGTTTTTCCAACCTGAAAACGGGAAGAACGCCATCGGGGCAGGAACGCCCATGTTGACGCCGAGCATGCCGACTTCAATGTTCTCACGGAAATAACGGACACTGCGGCCGCTTTCAGTAAAGAGGCAAGCGCCGTTGCCGAAATCCGATTTATTGGTCAGTTCGATTGCTTCTTCCAATGTAGCGACACGGACAATGGACAAGACCGGCGCAAAAATCTCTTCTTTCCAAATGCGCATATCGGTCGTCACGTTATCAAAGATGGTCGGGCCGATGAAATAGCCTTCGTCTTTCATGCACGCATCTTCGCGCCCGTCTCGCAGCAGCAGAGCGCCTTCTTGCTGGCCGATTTCAATATACTTAGCCGTTTTCGCTTTATGCTCGTCACGGATGACTGGGCCAAGGAAGACGCCTTCGTCCATGCCGTTGCCGACTGTCATGCTATTTGCCGCTTCCATCAATTTTCCGACCAATGTATCCGCTACGTCGCCTACCGCAATAACGACCGCGCATGCCATGCAGCGCTCGCCCGCAGAACCGTAAGCGGCTGAAACGATTTCTTTTACCGCCGGGTCAAGCTGCGCATCCGGCATGACGATCGAGTGGTTTTTCGCACCTGCCAAAGCCTGGACACGTTTGCCGTGGCTGGTCCCTGTTTTATAGACATATTCCGCAACGGGCTGTGAGCCGACAAAGGATATGGCTGGGATGCCAGGGTGTTCAAGAATGCTGTTGACGACTTCACGCCCGCCGTGGACGATATTGAAGACGCCCTTTGGCAATCCTGCTTCTTCGAATAGTTCCGCCAGGCGGGTCGCAAGCAACGGCGTTTTCTCTGAAGGCTTCAGGATGAATGTATTGCCGAGCGCAATCGCGAGCGGAAACATCCAGCAAGGCACCATCATAGGGAAGTTGAAAGGTGTGATGCCGCCGACAACGCCGACAGGATAACGATACATGCCGGATTCAATATCCGTTGCGATATCAGGCAATTGTTTGCCCATCATCAGGCTCGGTGCCCCAGCCGCAAATTCAACACATTCGATGCCGCGCTGCACTTCCCCTTTGGCTTCGGCAAAACTTTTGCCGTTTTCCACCGTGATCAATTCCGCCAACTCGTCCCAGTGTTCAACCAGCAGCTGCTGGTATTTGAACAAGATGCGCGCGCGCCGCGGCACCGCAGTTTTGCTCCATAATTTGTAGGCCGCTGCCGCTGCTTTCGCTGCGTCATCGACATCGTCCAATGTGGAAAGCGGCACTTGTGCCAGGATTTCCCCGGTCGCTGGATTTGGCACATCATCGAATTCTTCAGTTTTCGCTTCTACCCACTCGCCGTTAATATAGTTTTTTAATTTATTCTTTGTCATTGTTTTCATATGGGTTTCCTCCTAAATATTAGCTTTTGCTGCGCCGCTAGCTGTAAATTCATAATCGAAACAGACGCGGTACAGCTCTTCAATTTCCTGCTGGTCCGGGATGCGCGGATTATTGCCCGGGCTGCCGCTGGCTACCGCATCTTTCGCCATTTTGGCGATTGAACGGCTGAATTGCTCCTCATCGATGCCCCAGGCGCGCAAGTTCGGAATTTCCAGATCCAGGCACAGCCGTTTGACTTCATCCACAGCGAATTGTGCCGCTTCTTCGAGGGTCAACGCCGCTGTATCTCCTGCAAAGACCCGCCCCAAATCAGCCAAGCGCCCGAAACACGCTTCTTTGCTGAATTCCAGCACCGCCGGCAGCAGCATGGCATTCGAAACGCCATGCGGCACGTGGAATAATGCGCCGATCGGGCGGGACATGCCGTGCACCAGGCATACGGAAGCGTTCGAGAACGCCATGCCCGCATACATCGAACCGGTCGACATCGCTTCACGCGCCTCGGTGTCTTCCGAATCCGCGTAAGCCTTTCGCAGGTTTGGCACAATCAGTTTAATGGCGGCCATCGCGAGGACGTCGGTCATCGGATGCGCTTTTTTCGATAAATAAGCTTCTACTGCGTGGCTCAGTGCGTCAACGCCGGTTGCCGCCGTGACTTTTTTCGGCGACGACATCGACAGCAGCGGATCGACAATCGCTACAGCCGGCATGAAAGCGGGCTGCTTGATCATCATCTTGACGTCATTTTCCGTGTTCGTGATGATTGTCACGTCCGTCACTTCCGACCCCGTGCCCGCAGTCGTCGGTATGGCCAGATGCGGAACTGGCGCTGCCGCAGCGACTTTCGCCATCCCCATATAGTCGCCGATGAAACCGCCGTTCGTCGCCAGTACAGATACCGCTTTCGCTGTATCAATGCAGCTGCCGCCGCCAAGCGAGATGATCATATCGCAGCCATTTTCCTTGAACAACGCCAAAGCCTCTGCGACATATGTATCTGTCGGTTCCGACTCGACTCCAGTATAAACTTCGCTTTCCACATTTTCCTGCTTGAGCAATTCAACGCAGCGGCTGACATTGCCAAGCGCCTCCATGATTCCATCGCTGACGATGAGCGCTTTTTTTCCCCTTAAAGCCGCCTCCGTGCCAGTGCGCTCGAATGCGCCGCGCGCATAGACGATCAATTGCGGTGTTCTGAACACTTCATAACCCACCAATTCCTTCACTCCCATCCTTTTACTATTTATTTAAACCGTACCGCTTTCTATTTTATCATTAATTAACGAACTTTTCTGAAAAATAACCAATCCCCTCTTTTTGGAATAAAATTTGCGCAATGTAGAGTTTATTTAAGATGATTAATAATTCATACTATTTATCGACATTAAATATTAGGATTGATACCTTTATAGTAACTACGGATCATTTAAAGGTAGGCTGAATGGTGCCTTTTTGTTTTTTAAATAGGCAAGTTGAACTCTACAGAAAAATTCTTTGCAGGTATTTTTCTGTTGTCCAGCGGCATTAAATTTCACCACAACATAAGGAGGTAGTTAAGTGAAAAGCACGAAGCACAAAAAACCGGAGCCCCTTCAAAAGGGGCTCCGGTTTTTCCGTTAACACGCATTTAATCGACGTTTACATGTGTTGCGGAAGAATTAACCGGCGTTGGCCGGCGGTTAACATGCGTTGCTCGGAATTTATCCGGCATTAGCAAAAAATCTTCTATGCTCTTCAAATCCTAGAGTCCGGAACTTAGCACGATCTCGCCTTCCGGCAATTCGTTGCCTGCTTCCGGTTCAAGTGTGATAGCGATTGTATCCCATGCTTCCGTATTCTGTTCAAGCTGGTAAAACGCTGCGCCTTGGCCGTCCGCATCCGCTTCGAATGCACCCGCCGGTATCGGCTTGCCGTCTTTCAACAGCCAAATCTGGTAGACTTCACTGCCTGACAGCGCCTGCAACCCCTCGGCTTGCACAACCACTTCCAGTGAATCGCCTTCGGTTACCAGGGCTGCTTTCGCATGGCCGCCGAAGTTTTCGCTCGCTTGCATATCGATGGACTGGAAGGCGGCTTCTGTCTGCCCTCCGTTATCATCTGATAACTTCATGAATGCGTAGGCGTTGCCGAGCAGCGACAGCAGCAATACTGCGGCGATCAATGGACGCCACCAAACCCGTTCTTTGGACGGCTTCGCTATCGGCACCACTTTCGGCGCCTGCTTCGATGCAGGCTTCACAGCTTCTAGAGCTGGTTCTTGTTTTTTAATCGGTTCTTCTTGATCACTCTCATCAAAAACATTTGCCAGGATGCGCGCTTTCATGCCAGCCGGCGGTTCCGCCGCTTCAGCGAGGTAAGGGAGTTCGCCTACTGCTTCAACAAGTTCGCGGCAATCTTCACAGCTGTTCAAATGCAGTTGGAATTCATGCATTTCTTCTGCTGTAAGCGTACCGTTCAAATAGTCGATGACGTGGTCACAATTCATCTTAGTCATCAATGGCTCCCCCTTCCTGCACACCGTGCAATGATTTTTTCAATTTGCCGAGCGCCAGCCTGATCCTGCTTTTCACTGTACCCAGCGGCAAATCACAGAGTTCCGCAATCGCTTCATGGGTATGCCCCTTAAAGTAAAAGAGCTGGATCATTTTCTGCTGTTCCGCGGACAGCCGCTCTACCGCGGTTTGAATCTGGTCTTTCTGATCCTGCCATTCGGCCTTTTCTTCCACTGAAGAGTCTCCGTCAGCCATATCGCTGATTTCGTCGAGCGGCACCGTCGGCTTTTTACGTTTCCGTATCAAATCAATCGCGGAATTCCGCGACATTGTAAACAGCCAAGAAGTGAATTTCCCTTTGCTTTCATCGTATTCTCCTGTACCCCGCCAAATTTTAATGAAGACTTCTTGCAGGGCTTCTTCAGCCAATGCGCGGTCCTCAGTCATCTTCAGCAAAAAAGAGAATAGGATTTTCTCGTAGCGGTCATACAATTGTTCCAGTGCATCTTTATCCTTGTCCTGAATCTGCCTATAAAGCATAAAGTCCGAGCTATTCTCCATCCACGTACCCCTTTTTTCATATTTCGTCCTTCAAGCATACTACAATGCCTGTTGCAGATGCATTGCCGAGCATGAAAAACTGTAATTTCGGAAGAGGAATCCATTTTCAAATTCTATAAACCAAACGTAAAAACACGCGGTTTAGATCACTTTTCTCCCCTGAAAATACCGCTTCCCTATATATGCATTGACATCTTTCGCTGTTTTTAACCTTTTTTATTTTTTCGCCTCGAAAAGTGATCTATCCCCTTTCTTTTTGCGTTAGGTAGGCAAGAAGATTTAACAGAGGAGTGTTTTTATGAAATGGAGAAAAGTATTGGCACCGGTCCTTGGTGCAGCGTTATTGATTCCCGGAATGGGAACGGCTTTCGCCGCTGAAATGCCGAAGACCGACACAACAGGCGTCGAGCTGCGCGTGACATTGGATCTTTTATTATCCGAGCATTACGCATTGGCAGTCGATTCGATGATGAAAACCTATGACGGCGACAAAGGCGCAGCAGCGGCTGCAGCTGCACTGGCTTCCAATGCCGACGACATGGGGCCGGTGATCGCTTCCGTTTACGGTGAAGAAGGCGGTGCGGCATTCGAGGAAATTTTCGCGGAACACAATACTGGCACCACGGAATACGCCCAGGCAATAAAAGACGGCGACAAAGCGATGGAAAAGGAAGCATTGGAAGAAATCCAATCATTTGTGGATGACATGGGTGCATTCCTTGCCACCGCAACTGAAGGTAATTTGCCTGAAGCAGGGGCAGTAGACGCACTCCGCCAGCATGAAGATTTTGTCCAAAACACCTTCGACCTTTATGCAGCCGGCGATTACGTGGAATCCTACACCTCTTACCTTGAAGGCTTTAAACAGATATTCGGTGCAGGCAGCGCCATCAGTGGTGCGATCTCCACTCAGTTCCCGGATAAATTCACCGATCCGAACACAGCGGCCGGCGACTTCCGTTCGACCGTCAACCGCATTGCAGCTGAACATTTCGCTTTGGCGCAATTGAGCCTGACAAAAGGTTTTAACGGCTCAGCCGATTTCGATTTCGCTGATTGGGCACAAGACCAGAACACTGAAGAATTCCGTGCAGCCATCGCTTCTCTATACGGAGAAGAAGCTGCCACCCAATTCGCACAGATTTGGAACAACGAACACATTTCCGTACAAGG
Source organism: Planococcus sp. (in: firmicutes) (assembly GCA_035468565.1). Taxonomy (GTDB): domain Bacteria; phylum Bacillota; class Bacilli; order Bacillales_A; family Planococcaceae; genus Planococcus. The sequence goes on along the minus strand of DATISS010000120.1, from coordinate 4,473 downwards.
TGATTTGTCCGGCGCCACTGCTGCCCAAGACCAAGCAGCCCGTGACGAAGCAAAAGACGCGTTGACTGGCACATTTGCCACTGATCTCGGCACATTCCTTAGCACAGCAACCGAAAACCGTATGCCGCTTGATGAAACAATCGCCGGCGTAGCGGCACACGAAGAGTCAGTCATCGGCACGTTCGAGCAATACGTGGCCGGCGATTTTGAAGCTTCATACAGCACCTACCGTGAGGGCTATGCGATCATGTTCGATATCGGCAAAGCCTTGAGCGGCGCAGTTGTAAACCAATTCCCGGAAGAATTCCAAAACACGGCACCTGAAAAAATGCCAAAAACCGGATTCGGTGGTGCCACAACGGAATCAAACCCAATGATGGTGTGGATCGTCTCAAGCATGCTGCTGCTCGTTGCAGCTGGAACTATCACCTACCGTCAGAGAATGAACCAGCAATAAACTCTTGAGGGAACCAAGCGTTCCCTCTATTCCTATGGAAAGGGAGGATGGATTATGAAGACTTATGCTCCAATGGGCATCGCATTACTTCTTTCTGCGATTCTGTTCTTTATTATGAAACCGTACGAAGATGACGCCAAACCCGTCACTCAAGCCGAACCTCCGTCCGAGCTCGCAGCGGAAACCAAAACCGTAGCGGTGGAAAAGACCGACAAAATCGCAGAGTTCCCCATCCTTCCTGCCCAACGCAAGAAGCTGGAAGCCTTGCAGCGTGAGCGCCAGGAAAGCATCCGCGGTATGGAACCCGCACGCATCGAAATTCCATCCATCGGTGTCGACACAGCGATCGAACCGACCGGCATCCTGGAAAACGGCGAGATGGGCGTGCCTGAAGACGTCGATCAGGTCGGCTGGTTCGAACCCGGCTACAAAACCGGCGCCAAAGGCCATTCCGTACTTGCCGGCCACGTTGACAGCTTGACCGGTCCGGCCGTTTTCTACGAATTGCAGAATGTGAAAATCGGTGAAACAGTGACCGTGACAGATAGGGACGGTCGGAAAATGGTTTTTGAAATAAAGGAAAAAGTAAGCTACGAAACCGACGAAGCGCCGATTGAAGAGATATTTGGACCCACCGACAAACGCATGATCAACTTAATCACGTGTACGGGCGACTTTGACCGGTCGATCGGTTCACATGAAGAACGCCTTGTCGTTTCGGCTGAACTTGTTTCTGATTCCGCCGCCGTCCAGAAAGCGCCCCAAGCTCCGACAAACGCAGCAGCGACTTCGTTCAGCCTTTCTTGGCATGCAGTGCGCGACGACGCTATTATCGGCTACCGCATATACGAAGAAGACATCGAAACAGGCGAAAGCGAAAAAATTGCGACCGTGTCGCTGTTCGACCGCAAGAATATCGAAATTAAGCCGGATGCCAGCAAACGCTATTACGTGACAGCGGTTGATGTGGACTTGAATGAGTCTGAAAAAACAGAAGCACAGCAATAATAGAAAAACGGCAGGAACCCCGGGCAACCGGGGTTCCTGCCATTTTTTCGTTTAGAAGGCTTTCAACAGTTGTTGCTATACACTGATGACATCTGCGCCTTCTTTCAAATTGTACGGTCCTTTTTCTTGAAGAAATGATTGAATGACATCGATAGCGTGAACATCTTGATAGTTTTTCTTGCCCTCATGCTTTTTGAAAGACTGGCTTCCCCCGCCGACAATTCGATACATCTTTTCCGGCTGAAAACCTTCGCCTGCAATTTGAAGGCTTTGGATGCGGTGCCCTTTTGGGTTATACGGCTTGAACGTCATTTTCAAGCCGCTGGAACGGAGAACATAGCCGCCTTTTTGTTCGAATGGATCAGCAGAATAGACTTGCTCCAAATTATGCTCCAAGGCATTCCACAATTCTTCGCCCGTGAGTTCCAATGTAAACAGTTCGGGATTGGTCGGAATGATCGTATGCAAATCGAAAAGCGTCAATGGCCCTGCAGCAACGGGATGGCCATATCGCCACCCGTGGGAAAAAGCAGCGCTGCTTTCGAAAGCCGCCAAATAAGCATCTGTTATCAGTTTATCCATAGGCGCTTCTTCGAGCGTCATACGGTGAAGCGGCGTTTTGCTTTCTCCGATTACCGTTGTTCTTTCTTTTTTATAATGGGATAAGAGCTCGTCGACCAGCCCTTTGATTTCTTCGTCTTCCTGGAAGGATTCATCCATCTCGATCAGTTCATAATGGACATCACTTATTGCACCGTTTTCAAATTCCACATCCAGGCGCCCTAAAAACGAGCTGCTTGAACCCGCCTGCACAATATAGGTGCCGTTTTCAATAATGGGTTTTCTGATGCGGTCATGGCTATGCCCGGAGAGCACAATGTCTATGCCATCCACCAAGGAAACCAGTTTGACATCCAGTGGAAGCCCCATATGGCTTAAAAGTACGACGACATCAGCCTGTCCTTGGAGTGCTTCGACAGACTGGCGGACTTCTTCAACCCCTGTTGTAAAACTCAATCCTGTTGAAAAATCAGGAGGCATCGTGATGTCGACATAAGGGTAAGTCAATCCGATGACGCCGATTTTGATGCCATTCAATTCCTTGATTACATACGGTTTTAAAAAATCTTTTTGCGTATCGTCGTCGATCACATTGCAGGAAAGAGCCGGGAAAGGCAGGCTCTCTGTCAAATGCCGAAGCTGTTTTTTGCCATAGGCGTAATCCCAGTTTCCCGGCACGAAGCCATCGAGATTCATTTTCTCCAGGATGGGCAGGATCGCTTCTCCTTTACTGGCCACAAGCGGCAATGTTCCGTGGAATAAATCCCCTCCATCAAAAAACAGCACATTTTCTTTTTCGTTTTTCAGATTTTTGACATACCGGCTGATCCGCGAAAATCCGCCGGTCTTTTTCAATATCGGCCCATCGCTGCTCCAAAAAAGTTCGTTATGCAATTCGAGGCATCCATGGGTATCATTTTGCTGAATCAACGTAAACTGCATGTTTTCTCCTCTTTTCCCAAATATTTCGAAACTCCCTTTACTGTAAAGGAAAAGAGGATTCCCTACGAATGTTTTAGCTTATGCCAAAAACCTTGAAGATATTCATGAAATCTTCATATTCAACGAGTAAAGTTGATGTGGAATGACACAGAAATGAGGGGGGAAACCATGCCCACGATCGCAATCATCCCCATGTTTTTGCATGTTTTCAGCATTGGTTTAGGGGTTGCCGTTTTTTACATAATAAGCGACTCGGTGAAAGAGCAGAAGAAAAAGCAGGCTGAAAGAGCTTTTTCCCAAATCATCAATTTCGTCCTGTTCATCTGGCTTTCGAAAATCCTTTTGAACCTGCCCTTGCTCTTCAGCGATCCACTGGCAGTGCTTGCCTACCCAAGTGATTCGCGGGCTTTCTATCTGGCTATTTTCTTCAGTGCAGCTTTGCTGTTTTATGGCATGAAAAGCGGCCGGACCGAGGGCTGGCAGCTTATCCAAACCTTATTGTATATCTTGTTGCCGGCAGCATTTTTCTACGAATTCGCTCAATTGGCTTGGTTTGATGATGTCTATGCTTTTGGGAATATGATCCTTTATGCGGTCATGCTGGCTTTGTTTCTGGGACTCAATGACAGAGTCTCGCCTTATGCCGTTGGCCAGGTTCTTTTGACTGTATGGACCGCCGGAATGTTCCTCATTTCAGCCCTCCAATCCTATTCTTCCGCATTCGGTTATAAGATGGAGCCATGGTTTATCACTATTCTTTTTGCTTCAGGCCATTTTTTAATTTTGCTTAATAGCAGAAGGAGGGCAACAAATGAGCTCTATTGATACGGATACAATGTTGATCTTAGGGATGTTCCTGGCGTTTGGTGCCGGAGCCATTTCCTTTTTATCCCCTTGCGTTTTGCCGATATTCCCAGCCTACCTTTCCTATATCACAGGCATCAGCGTGAAAGAACTGCAGGGAGATCGCAATTTGAAAATTCAAAAGAGGCTGCTCAGCCATTCGCTGGTTTTCCTGGCAGGCGTGTCGCTTGTTTTTATCAGTCTGGGCGCCGGTGCTTCTTTTTTCGGCCAATGGATTCAGGATCTGCTGATTGGAGATTCCGGTTTGTTCATCCAGCGCATCGCCGGCGTCTTCATCTTAATCATGGGACTTTTTATCGGAGGCTGGATCCACATCACCACATTGATGAGAGAGCAGCGCTTCCAATTTAAAAAGCGGCCATCAGGCTTTATCGGCACCTTTTTTATCGGGCTCGGATTTGCAGCGGGATGGACGCCTTGTATCGGGCCGGTTTTTGGTTCGATCCTTATCCTGTCCGCCAGCAACCCCGGACAAGGAATGTTTTATACCGTGATGTATGTCCTCGGTTTTGCATTGCCGTTCGTGCTGCTGACGTTCTTTTTGGGCTCGACCAAATGGATCGTCCGCAAAAGCCAATTCATCATGAAAATAGGCGGCGCCACTATGGTCATTATGGGCCTTGTGCTGTTCTTCGGGCAGA
>DATISS010000119.1:0-9889 GCA_035468565.1 Planococcus sp. (in: firmicutes) | reverse complement strand
AGTCACGAACACTTCAGGTTTGAAAAGCTTTGCTCAATCGCCTTGCGGCAACCTTCGCAAAAGCCGTTCGCGCGCCGAAGCGCTCGTGACGTCTTTCGTTGACGTTTTGCTGTTCAGTTTTCAAGGTTCATGTTGTGCGCCATCATGTATTTGTGTAGCTCGTTGTTGCTTGGCGACTTTTATTATATTAAAGCATCTTTATACTCCTGTCAACACCTTTGAGAATTTTTCCTTCAGTTCTTTTTCTTTCGGTCCCTCTTTCTTCGCAATACTTTCCTCAATAGCGCATAAAGCCTTACGCCATCTGCATTCCTCATCTCTTGTTTGAGCCGCTCCAGCTGCCAGCCGTCCGCAAGAAATCTGCGTTGGAAAATTCCGTGTTTTTCTTGCGCCAATTTTTTTCGGCAAATGCTCTCCCCCGCTCCCCTCAGAAAAAGCCGACCGAATTTCTCAGCGAGAGAAATTCGGTCGGCTTTGTTGCGCCTCTTATTTTTTGGGGCTTGCTTGGGCCGCAACTTTCCGTGCAGCCTTCCGCTCTTCAAGTTTCTCGCGGTCGATATCCGATTTGGCATTGTACTTCGGCAAAACCAATAGCTGGTAGGCGTTGACCGACAAGAACGGGAACAACAACAAAGCCACCCAGCTGTCGATGTTATCGGCTTCAACCATTAAAGCCGGAAGCCATTCCAAAGTCGTGATGACAATCATAAAGAACAACGCTGAAATGAATGTGCTCTTAGTCGTCCATTTCGCTTTGAAATAAGCGGTGATCAATGAAGTTCCGAGCAAAATGGCCAGCAGCACGCCGTATAACATTTGCTGGCTTGCCGTATCTGCGTTTGGCACAAAACGGAAGACGATCAAATCAAAGATGACAATTGCGATGATCAGCATCTGCACCCAATTCCACAACCGCAGCGTCCGAAACATGTTGACGCCGAATTGATGGATTGTCAGATACGCGAAAAAGCCCATCTGGCTGATGATGCTCATCGTCATCCCGACAACGACCATCCAAGCAATGCCGGCAAGAACTTCTCCCCATTGCCCGTTCGCAAAAGCTTCTGCGAAAACGTCGTCCCAGCGGATGAACAAACCAAGTATCCCGGTGATCGCTCCGCCGATAAAAATAGCATTTATAAAAAATTTAAACCAATTTCGTATCGTCACGTTAATGCCTCCATTGTATGAAATCCTCTTAAGATTGTACCAACCCGGCGGCAAAAAATCCATTAAGCCCGTCCCGTGTATGTGAACAATACATGAAATTGATGGCATTCTGTTCAAAAACAGAAAAAGTCCGGCTGCACATTGCGCGGCCGGACTCCAATGATTATTTTTTGGCGAATTGATTTAACAATTGCGTTGCAATATCTTCGTAAATTTTCCCTGTCGGATGGTCAGCCGCGTAAACCGACGGCGCGAAATCCGCTTCGTTCCAATCCGGCTGGCCTAGCGGAATCTGTCCAAGCAATGGAGCCTGCAGCTCTTCAGCTAGCTTTGGGCCGCCTCCTTGGCCGAACAGATATTCCTTCTTGCCCGTTTCTTTGCTTTCGAACCACGACATGTTCTCGATGACTCCCAGAACTTCGTGGTTGGTCTGGATGGCCATGGCGCCTGCGCGTGCAGCAACAAAAGCTGCCGTCGGATGCGGCGTCGTGATGACGATCTCCTTAGAGGCCGGCAGCATCTGGTGAATGTCCAGCGCCACGTCCCCTGTCCCTGGCGGCAAGTCCAGCAGCAAGTAATCCAAATCGCCCCATTCCACATCGCGGAAGAATTGATCCAAGACTTTCCCTAACATCGGGCCGCGCCATACGACTGGCATATTGTCTTCGACGAAAAAGCCCATCGAGATCACTTTGACGCCGAAGCGTTCTACTGGGATGATCGTGTTGCCACGGACGACAGGGGATTTATCGATGCCCATCATATCCGGTACACTGAAACCATAGATATCCGCATCGATCAAGCCGACTTTCTTGCCAAGGCGCGCAAGGGCGACAGCCAAGTTTACAGACACCGTCGATTTGCCGACGCCGCCTTTGCCACTGGCGATTGAAATGAATTCAACCTTGTTCAATGGCGACAGCAGATCTTGTGCTTCTGATTCATTCGCAGTGCCACGGAATTGCGCCAATGCTTCTGGTGGCAGCTCTTCAAAACGGATACCGACAGAACCCGCTCCCGCTTCTTTCAGAATTTCGACAACTTTCATTTGCAGCTGCATTTGTTCAGGCGTATTCGTTTTGGCGATGGCCAATTTCACGCTGACATGGTTTTTCTCTTCTTTTATCGTGACCGACGTAATGCCGTTCGTTTCAGTCAGCGATCTATGTAAAAACGGGTCTTCTAGCGTCCCCAGTAATTCGCGAACTTGTGCTTCATTCAACATATGGCTACACTCCTTCTCACTTTTGCTCACCGTAAAGTATAACATAGCGGACTTTATTTTAAATCAATTCTGCCTTTTGTCCCGAGACAGAACAAAACCCCTCTGCTCCGAAGAGAAAAGGGGTTTTGGAAAATTAACGTTTTGAGAACTGAGGTGCGCGACGTGCTGATTTAAGACCTGGTTTTTTACGTTCTTTCATACGTGGGTCACGTGTTAACAACCCAGCAGATTTTAACGCTGGACGGAAAGCAGGGTCTACAGTAAGTAGAGCACGAGCGATACCGTGGCGGATTGCGCCAGCTTGTCCAGTGAATCCACCGCCGTTTACGTTTACTAGGACGTCGTAGCTTCCTAGAGTTTCAGTAGCAACTAGTGGTTGTTTGATGATTTGCTCAAGAGTTTCGTATGGAACGTAATCCGATACGTCACGTTTGTTGATTGTAATTGTGCCGTCTCCTGGTACTAAACGTACGCGAGCTGTAGAGTTTTTACGGCGACCTGTACCAATATATTGAACTTGTGCCAAAGGTGTATCCTCCTCTTATTTACGTATAATTATCCGCGAAGCGTGTAAGCTTCTGGTTGTTGTGCTTGGTGGTTATGGTCTGGTCCAGCGTAAACGTGAAGTTTTCTGAACGTCTGGCGGCCAAGAGAGTTTTTCGGAAGCATCCCTTTGATAGCCAATTCAAGCATTTTAGTCGGGTATTTAGTGCGCATTTCAAGTGCTGTGCGCTGTTTCAAACCACCGCTGTATTGTGTGTGGCGGTAGTAGATTTTGTCTGATAGTTTTTTACCAGTCAAGTGGATTTTTTCAGCATTGATGATGATCACGTGATCACCAGTGTCAACGTTTGGTGTGAATGTTGGTTTGTATTTACCACGTAAGATTGAAGCGACTTCAGAAGCTAAACGTCCAAGAGTTTGCCCTTCTGCATCGACAACTAACCATTTACGCTCTACTTCGTGACCTTTAGCCATGAATGTTGTACGCATGTATATTGTCCTCCTAAAATATCATCTTGTTATTAATCATGTCCCAAGTCCCGTTGGCACATGTCAGTTGTTCTGTTGTTCTGTTGTTCCGTTTTTTCGTTATCCCTTAACACAAATAACCTTCCGGGGCATATCGTGGGGGTAATGAAAATACCATACATCATGTTATAACGAATCAGGTGGAAAGTCAAGGATTTTTCTAAATACACCAGGAAAAGTTGTTTCAGCTTCCATACTCCACGTTTTCGAGGTATAAACCGTGGGCGGCAGACGTTTTTCCAGCCGCTCCCCGCTCCTTGGCAGCAATGATGCCCGCCACTTCCGAAACATCTTTTCTGCCGAGCCCCACTTCCATCAATGTGCCCGCGATGATGCGCACCATATTATAGAGGAAGCCGGATCCTTCGATAACCATGTGAAGTTCTTCCCCATGCTCCTCAAAGTCCAGACGCCTAACGGTCCGGACTTTATCGACGACGCCCGTATTTACTGCGCAGAAACTCGAAAAATCATGGGTGCCGATAAACGCTTTGGCCGCTTCTTGCATTTTTACAAGGTCCGGCTGCTGCTTGATGTGTACCATGTAATTGCGGGTGAACGGGCTGATCACTTGGCTGCGGTCCCATTTGTAGCGGTAAGTCTTTCCCGCTGCATGGTAGCGCGCGTGGAAGCCTTCAGGCGCCCCATTGATCTCCGCGACCCGGATATCTTCCGGCAGCAGCACGTTGAGCGCCTTCAGCCATCCGCTATCCGGAATCGACAGCGGTGTGTCAAAATGGATGACTTGGCCTGTCGCATGCACTTTTGCATCCGTCCGGCCGCTCGCCACCACTTGGACCACCTCACCTTTGTGGATCGTCTTTAAAACCTTCATCAATTCCTGCTGCACCGTTCGCGAATCCGGTTGGACCTGATAGCCCGCAAAACCGGATCCGTCATAAGTGATTTTCGCTTTCATTCGTTTCATACTTTCTCTCCTTAAGTCCGGTAATACCAAAGAACAGCTGTCAGACCGACGAGCAGCGCCATACTGAATGTATCTTTAAAGCCCCAGTCGAGCTGGCGGTAGCGGGTGCGGCCTTCTCCGCCCCGATAGCCGCGCACTTCCATAGCCGTCGCCAAGTCTTCCGCACGCTTAAACGCGCTGACAAACAGCGGGATAAGCAAAGGCACTACCGCTTTAATGCGTTCTTTTACTGGCCCTGAGCCGATATCCGATCCTCTTGCCATTTGCGCCTTCATAATTTTCCCCGTCTCGTCCATTAAAGTCGGGATGAAGCGCAGTGAAATCGACATCATCAACGCCAGCTCGTGCACAGGAAGCTTCACGCGCTTGAACGGCCCAAGCAATGTTTCGATCCCATCGGTAATGGAAATCGGTGAAGTCGTCAGCGTCAGGATGCTAGTGATAAACACCAGCACGAGGAAGCGGGTCGACAGGAAAATACCTTGCCGCAGCCCTTCTTCATAAATCTCGATAAACCCGATGCTGAGCAGCACGTCCCCTTCGCGCGTGAAGAAAAGATGCAAAAGGAACGTGAATATCATTAGAATAAAGACCGGTTTCAAGCCTGTGACAAGAAAGTACAATCGGATTTTGGACAAAAATACAACAAAGAGGGTGAATCCCAGTAAAATGCCGTATGTCAGCGCATTATTCGCCACAAAAACCACCGCGATAAAAATAAACACGAAGAGGATTTTTGCGCGTGGGTCCATCCGGTGGACGATTGAGTCGCCGGGAATATAGCGGCCGAAAATCATTTTCTCTATCATTCGGCATCACGCCCTTTCTCAAGCGCCCGCGCAATATTTTTCGCTAATGCTTCTTCAGTGAGGGAAATGCCGTCCAGTTTGATGCCCATCTTCTCTTCGAATTGCCGCTGCAGGCGAACCGGGCGCGGCGGTTCGAGGCGGTAATCATGCAATTGCTCTTCGTTTGAAAAGATGTCGACCGGCTCGCCTGTCTCGACACATTTGCCGCCATGCATGATCGCAATCTGATCGGCATAGCGAGCAGCATCTTCCATGCTGTGCGTCACAAGGACCGTCGTCAGCCCTTTTTCGACATGGAGCCGGTAGAAAAGGTCCATGATTTCGCGGCGCCCTCTCGGATCCAGCCCTGCTGTCGGTTCATCGAGCACCAGTACATCCGGCTCCATTGCCAAAACGCCCGCTATCGCCACACGGCGCATTTGCCCGCCGGAAAGATCAAACGGCGACTTTTCCAACACGTCCTCCGGAAGCCCAAGCTGCTGCACCAATTCGTGCGCGCGGCGGCTTGCTTCTTCCTCCGGCACGCCGTAATTCAGGGGGCCGAACATAATGTCCTTCAATACGGTTTCATCAAACAGCTGCTGCTCGGGAAACTGGAAGACAATGCCGACTTGGCGGCGGATGTCACGCAGGTTTTTCGCTTTTGTCCCCGCTTCTATTTTCCGCTCGCCGATCATCACGGTGCCTTCTGTCGGTTTCAACAGCGCGTTCAAATGCTGTAGGACGGTCGACTTCCCTGAGCCGGTATGGCCGATGATCGCTGTATAGGACCCTGACGGTATATGCAGATTCACATGATGCAATGCACGTTTTTCAAATGGCGTATCTTTCGCGTAGCTGTATCCTACATCTTGGAGTAAGATGTCCATAGTTCATTCACCAACTCATCTTCTGTCATATGCTCGCCTTTAATAGCCAAGCCTTCTGCGCGCAGCAAATTCGTCATGCGCATCGCAAATGGCAAATCCAAGCCTAGCTTTATAAGTTCACTGCCTGAACGGAAAACCTGCGCAGGATTGCCTTCCAGTTGCTTGTGCCCTTGGTTCATGACAATCAGCCTGTCGGCTAACGCCGCTTCCTCCAAGTCATGCGTAATGGAGACGACCGTCAAGCCAGTCGCTTCTCTCAGCTCCTGGATTGTTTCAATCACTTCCATCCGCCCCTGAGGATCAAGCATCGAAGTCGCTTCATCCAAAATCAGCAGCCGCGGCCGCAAAGCCAATGCTCCGGCAATCGCCACACGCTGCTTCTGCCCGCCGGACAAATGATGAGGCTCCTGGTCCATATAATCTTCCATCTTCACTTGGCGCAATGATTCCCTCACACGCACCACCATTTCATCATGCGGCACGCCGTTATTCTCCAAAGCGAATGCCACATCATCCTGCACCGTCGCCCCGACAAACTGATTGTCTGGGTTTTGGAACACCATGCCCATTTGGGAACGGATATCCCATAGTGTTTCTTCGGACATCGGTTTGCCCATCGCCGTCACCTTGCCGACATTCGGGAACAGCAAACCGTTCATCAACTTGGCGATCGTCGACTTGCCCGAGCCGTTGTGCCCGACCAGCGCAATCCACTCCCCTTCCCCAATGGAGAAAGAAAGGTCCGCCACTGCCGGCCGAACCGACTCGTCATCTGGTGCATATGTAAATGTCACATTTTCAAATGACATAATAATCGAATTCATCTCTGCTGGCCTCCTCTAATTGCAAACTACCTCTACTCTACTCGGTCTCCTAAGCAATTGTAAAACTAAAAATGGATAAAAAAAAGCGCGCACCTCATTCAGAGAAATGCGCTTTTCTGTCTCTATGGCGCCCCGGGTGCTTAAGCCGGGGTTGAATGAGGTGCGTAGAGCTAGACAAGACGCCGTCCGAAGACTCGCTCATCATAACGCTCAGCTTTTCATGAGTGTCGTATAAACCATAATGCTAAAAGAAGAGGGCATGAACCCTCTTCAAGTAAATCAATTGTCCCTCTGGCTGAAATTCAGCCAAAGGATTTAACTTGAACCTATTGATTCAAATTAAACTAATTCGATGATTACCATTGGTGCGCCATCTCCGCGACGAGGCCCCATTTTCATGATGCGAGTGTAGCCGCCTTGGCGTTCTGTGTAGCGTGGTGCAACGTCATCAAACAATTTTTGCAAAGCAAAGATTGTGTTTTCGTTACCTTCTGCATCAGCAGCAGTTACTAACTCACGGCGAATAAATGCTGCAGCTTTACGGCGTGCGTGAAGATCTCCACGTTTGCCAAGCGTAATCATTTTTTCTACAGTTGAACGAACTTCTTTCGCACGAGCTTCAGTCGTTTGAATGCGTTCATGAACGATTAAGTCTGTTGTAAGGTCACGTAATAGTGCTTTACGCTGAGAACTTGTACGTTGTAGCTTTCTCATTGAAGTTTCCCTCCTTTGTTAAATATATCGGATCCGATTGTCAGTTTCAGTCTTCTTTACGAAGGCCTAACCCTAAATCTTCTAACTTCACTTTAACTTCTTCAAGTGATTTGCGTCCGAGGTTGCGCACTTTCATCATGTCGTCTTCCGACTTGCTTGCCAATTCGTGTACCGTGTTGATACCCGCACGTTTTAAGCAATTGTAAGAACGGACCGAGAGATCAAGTTCTTCGATGGTCATCTCCAACACTTTTTCTTTTTGGTCTTCTTCTTTTTCAACCATGATTTCAGCCGTTTGAGCCTCATCAGTCAAGCCAACGAAGATATTTAAATGCTCAGTAAAAATTTTTGCACCAAGTGCAATTGCCTCTTTAGGACCAATGCTGCCATCTGTCCATACATCAAGAGATAATTTATCAAAATTAGCGAGCTGGCCCACACGTGTGTTTTCCACTTGGAAGTTCACGCGTGATACTGGAGTATAAATAGAGTCAATCGGAATGACGCCGATCGGTAGATCTTCACGTTTGTTCTGATCTGCACGAGCGTATCCACGGCCTCTGTTCGCATACATGCGCATACGAAGATGTCCGTTTTTAGCGATTGTAGCAATATATAAATCCGGGTTCAGAATTTCCACATCACTGTCGTGAGTGATATCTGCAGCCGTAACCGTTCCGTCACCTTTAATATCAATTTCAATGACTTTTTCTTCGTCAGAGTAAATTTTCAGTGCCAGTTTCTTAATATTCAAGATGATTGATGCTACATCTTCTTCTACACCTTCAACAGTGGAGAATTCATGCAAGACACCGTCAATTTGAATCGAAGTAACAGCAGCGCCTGGTAAAGATGAAAGTAGGATTCGACGTAAGGAGTTTCCTAAAGTAGTTCCATATCCACGCTCAAGAGGTTCAACAACAAACTTGCCGTATTTAGCAGTGTTGTCGATCTCGACCGTTTCAATTTTCGGTTTTTCTATTTCGAGCATTCATTTTACCCTCCTTCAAAACGTCGGTGTTTTTCGCTTCATCAAGAATTCGATAGTCACAGACTTTCGCAACGATTCGGAACACATTCAGTAAGTCGTGATGTTCAAAAATCCTATTCAGATTAACGATTATACGCGACGGCGTTTTGGCGGACGGCAACCGTTATGAGGTACTGGAGTTACATCTTTGATAGCTGTAACTTCTAGTCCTGCAGCTTGAAGCGCACGGATAGCAGCTTCACGACCTGAACCAGGACCTTTAACTGTAACTTCTAGAGTTTTAAGACCGTGTTCGATTGAAGTTTTAGCACAAGCTTCAGCAGCCATTTGAGCAGCGAAAGGTGTGGATTTACGTGAACCTCTAAATCCTAGAGCACCAGCGCTTGACCATGATACTGCATTGCCTTGCATATCTGTAATCGTAACGATTGTGTTGTTAAATGTTGAGCGGATGTGAGCAATACCAGATTCGATATTCTTTTTCACACGACGCTTACGAGTTTGTTGTTTACGTGCCATGTTAAGAAGATACCTCCTTTACTGATTATTTTTTCTTGTTAGCTACAGTTTTACGAGGACCTTTACGCGTACGCGCATTGTTCTTCGTATTTTGTCCGCGAACAGGTAGTCCACGGCGGTGGCGGATACCTCGGAAGCTAGCAATTTCCATCAATCGCTTGATGTTCATAGAAACTTCACGACGAAGGTCACCTTCGATTTTAAATTGATCCAATTGTTCATGGATATTGTTCAACTCGTCTTCAGTAAGATCGCGAACGCGAGTATCTTCAGAGATACCAGCTCCTGAAAGTACTTTCTGAGCAGTAGTTTTACCAACACCGAAAATGTATGTTAATGAAATAACAACGCGTTTGTCGCGTGGAATGTCAACACCAGCAATACGTGCCATGTGTGATGCACCTCCTTCTTATTAGCCTTGTCTTTGTTTGTGTTTCGGATTTTCACAGATTACCATTACTTTACCGTTTCTGCGAACAACTTTACATTTTTCACAGATCGGTTTTACAGATGGTCTCACTTTCATCTAACCCAACCTCCTTAGTAGTCCGGAGTGCAAAAGATTATTTAAAACGGTATGTGATACGACCGCGTGTTAAATCGTAAGGAGAAAGTTCCACTGTTACTTTATCCCCCGGCAGAATGCGGATGAAATGCATGCGAATCTTGCCTGATACATGCGCAAGAATCGTATGGCCGTTCTCCAATTCTACTTTAAACATCGCGTTAGGCAAAGTCTCAACGACTGTTCCTTCGATTTCAATTACATCGTCTTTCGCCATCGACCCAGTCTCCCTTCTGTATACAA
>DATISS010000118.1:0-5702 GCA_035468565.1 Planococcus sp. (in: firmicutes) | reverse complement strand
CACGCCAAAATTTCGCCAATCATCTTATGGGAAAATGTCCTCGGCTCCATCATCTGGCTTTACGCCGGAATTGAACGGTCAAATCCCAGAAAAGCCGCGGAAGACATGGAATGGCTTCTCGAGACATCGAATTGGCATCCCATTAAGACGTCTTATATGAACAAGTTGCTCGGAGATATTCCATTGGCCCGCGCCGTTTCTGGTCCGCTCCGCAAAACGTGCTGCCTTTATAAGGAACTGCCTGAATTCGAGGCCTGCACGTATTGCCCTCAGCCAAATTAAAAACTCCGGCGTATTGTGCGCCGGAGCTTTTAGATTAAACTTCAAATACTTCATGCAGGATTTTTCCAGAATCGTTGTTCATCAAGTTTTTGTAAACGCAGCTTTTCGGCTTGTCTTGAAGCGATTTCGCAAAGGATTTGGCGTGTTCAGCGTCGCCCACGATATGCACTTCTTCCCATCTGCGCTCTTTTTTCAGCTTTTCAATCTTGCCGCCCATGTCTTTATAAAAGCGGTCAAGATTCTCCCTTAAGCGATGGTCCAGTTCATCAACCGGACTGCCGCCTCCGCTGCCTACCGGGCTGTTCCCTCCTGCAGCGCCGCCTCCGGCTGAACCGACTCCTGAAATACGGCCTGAACTGCGGACGCCTCTCTGCTCCGTCCAGACTTCTAAGCCTGAATCGAATTCATAAAAGAACTCTTCGTTGATGATGCCCATTGATGTATCCAGAACCCGGATTCCTTTTAAGCTCGGCAACACGACTCCGGCATATGGATAAGCTTTATACATATATCTCAACTGGTCCAATTGCGGCGTCTCTTCCCAATGGAAATTGTTTTTTACCGGGACTTGAACATATCGCACCCACCATAAGTTTTCTTTGGGAGAAGCGAAAATGACGACCCCTTTCAAAAGCTCACTTTGATGGTCGGTAATTTCACGTTCAACTTTTTTCTTCAATTCTCTATAAGCATTTATCTCTTGTTCATCGCGTGAAGCGGAAAGATATTCATCAAGCTTTTTTAAGCCGTTTTTTAAATGGATTTTCCAAGCGCCGTTCTGGGCTTCTGAATCTGTAGGATTGGTGTTTAGATAGATACTCAATACACAGCGATCATCGCAATGGAATGCTTTCAACTCCTGAATTTCATCGTATAATGTCATATAATCCTCATCCTCCTTAAAATCCGTGCTATTTAATTCCTTCCCCTTATGAGTTCTACATTAAACTGTCTATCACCTTCTTTTTTTCATTATTCAGACGTTTAAATTTTGCTAGTTGAGGTAAATAAGAAGTGCAATGAAAATTAAAGGAGCGTGTAAAAATTGGAAAATGTAGACAAACAAGTAGAAGATAAGTTGAAGCATTTTGATGACGAAAAGAAAGAAGAAATCCTAGCCAATTTTGAGAACTTCAAAAATTATCTGGGCTCGAAAGTAGAACTTGGCGAGAAAATGGGATTGAGCGAAGAACGCCTTGCTCAAATCACTGAAAAAGTCGCAGGCTATTTAGCGAAAAATGAAGAACCTAAAAACCGTGAAGAACACCTGCTGCAGGAATTATGGAAAGTCGGCTCAAAAGAAGAGCAGCATATGCTGGCCCACATGCTCCTGCGCATGGTTAAAAAAGACGCATAAAGTTAAAAAACGCGTTAAAAACAGCCTTCCCTTATAAATGGGAAGGCTGTTTTTCGAATAGCTGGAACATCCAGTAATATATAGCACCGCTTGCGAATGCCAAAAGCGCCAAAATGGTGAACGTCCAGCCGAAGCCGAACCACGCAGTCATCGGAATCGACAGCGGCGCAATCATTCGCCCTATCGTGTACCTTAGACTCGCCGCCGCAAAATACTGGCCGCGCATTTCTTCAGGCGCCAGTTTCGAGATGAAGCTTTGCTGGACACCGACAACCATCAATTCCGCAAAAGTGAACACCGCCATTGCCAAAACGAACATCCAGAACCAAGACGTGATCGGGAAAATAAGCATCGAGACGCCGTATAGTATAGCGGACATGAAGAAAACCCATTTTTCCTGGAATCTGGTCATCCATCTGGTGATGATGACTGTAAACAGCGCAACCAACAAGCCATTTTCCGACAATAGCACACCGAATGACGTTTCTCCGGTCACTGTCAGCTCGCGCCCCATAAATGCGGCTACGGTCTGCTCATCGATCGTCTCCTTTAAGAAGACGGGAATCAGCAAGTCCAGCTGCATGAATGTCTGAGCGCCCAAAATGCCGGCAATGACGAATAACAGGAAGAGCTTATCTTTGAAAATGACGCCGTATTCCTTAACTTGTTTCGCGACTGCTCCAAGGACGCCGACCGATTCTTCCCGCTGCCATTTGTCTATGACGCTTTGCGGCAGGGTTTCATTGGTATAAAACCTTAAGACTATGCCGAGGATCATCGAGATGACCGCCACAATCAACAGCAATTCAAAACGGTACGAGAAGAACAGCACAGCGCCGAACAGCGGCCCGACTACTACCGCGATATTCAAGGTGGTATAGAAAATGGCAAAGACGTCGCTTCTGTATTTCTCAGGAATGACGTCCGCAATCATCGCCTGGCTTGCCGGCCAATACAGTGAACCACCCATGCCCGCTATCGTAAAGGCGATAAATCCGAGCATCGGCGATTCCAGCCAAGGCGAATTGGCGTACGCAAACAGCAAAAACGCAAAGCCTTGCCCGATGGATGCCACGACGAGCATAGTGCGCCGGCCGAACCTGTCCGCGCAGTAGCCGCCGACTAAATTAGCGGCTACCGAAAAAACCTGCGATAAGACAAGGAGCAATCCAGCCATGTTTTTTCCGAATTCTTCTGCAAAGTAAATCGCGAGGAATGGGAAGACCATCCAGTAACTTGTATTCATGAAAAATTCGCCGACGA
This sequence comes from Planococcus sp. (in: firmicutes), assembly GCA_035468565.1. Classification (GTDB taxonomy): domain Bacteria; phylum Bacillota; class Bacilli; order Bacillales_A; family Planococcaceae; genus Planococcus. The sequence goes on along the minus strand of DATISS010000118.1, from coordinate 2,800 downwards.
GGCGAACTTTCAAATTTCTATTCCAATCTCTAATCTTCATTTTTCAGTTCCCCGCGTTCTCTATTCTCTTTTCTGGACCACTAAATTAGCCGATGACTTCAAGCAGCTTGTAGCTCAGGCAAATATCGATCAACAGCTCTTTCCGTTCTTTAGCAAATTGGATCACCAAGCGTTCATGGTCCCGTTCGATAATTTCTCCAGCTCCGAACACACGGTGACGCACAGTCGCTCCTGCCACTAGCTCGCCGCCGTCTTTCACAGCATTCGGATTGTCAGGCACTTTCACTTTGACCGGAGGCTGCACTTTTACCGGAGCCTTCTTCACAGCCGGTTTCCCCGCAATGGCCACATCACGCACTTCATCGACAAAACGGGATTCACTGTCGTAGCTGATCAATTCAAGATGCTTTTTCGCACGTGTCATTCCAACATAAAACAGGCGCCGCGCCTCTTCAAGAAGATCAGGCAGCTCCGTATCGTCTTCTGTCGGAATGATGCCTTCCACCAAGTCGATCATGTAGACTCTGTCGAATTCCAGCCCTTTGGAACTGTGGAATGTCGAAAGTGTCAGCATGTCATCGGTTTTTTCGGCTTTCGCGGCTTGGGTCACTTGCTCCAATTCCTTCAACCGTTTTGCGAACTCCATCATGCTGCCAAGCGGCGCCGCAATCTGCTCCAGCGTTACCAGAATTTGCTCCAGGTATTGCAGGCGCATCCCGAATTTCTCCGCGCGGCTCGCAAGCATCTGGTCATAGCCCAAATCGGCCCGGATGGTGCGAATGACTTTCAGCGGCTGCATGCCTTTCAGCGCTTCGAACCATTTTTTCTGCTCGCCCAATATCCGGATTTGGTAATCCTTCAAGGTTATGTGGCGGTTGATTTCGTCAAAAGCATTGGTTTCTGATGGCTTCATCTTGCCCATGAACTTCAGTTGGCTTCCCGACCAATAAGCATTGGTTTTAGAAGCGATTTTCGAATAGATATCGACGCGCTCCGGCTTTAAGCTGAAACGCATGAAATTCAGCATATCCTCGACTATCCAATGGGAGAAGAACCGGTTGTCTCCATCTTTCATATAAAACGGGATGCCCATCCGGTCCAGCTCGCTCATCAACAACGTGGAGGACGAGTTATTGCGGTACAAAATCGCCACTTCGCCGAAACTGTCCAGTTCCTTCAATTCCTTCATCAGGTATTTGAATTGGGCATCTTCTGACACCAGCCGCTTGATCACAATCGGTTCGCCATCCGGCTGTTTGGTGAACATGTTTTTATCGTGGCGCTTCTTATTCGTCTTGATGAATAAATTCGCGGCGTCGACAATGTTTTTTGTGGATCGGTAATTGCGCTCCATTTTCATGACGTACGCATTCGGATAAACCGTTTTGAATTTCAATAAATAAGTGGGCTCTGCCGCGCGCCACGTATAAATCGACTGATCGTCATCAGCCACGACACAGAGGTTTTGATGGCGCGCCACCAGTTTTTCGACGATGGCGTGCTGGATCATCGATGTGTCCTGGCTTTCGTCCGTCATGACGTAATCCCAGCGCTGCTGATATTTTTTCAGAAGCGCAGGGTCTTTTTCCAATGCTTCATTCGCCAGCGACAGCATGTCGTCAAAGTCCACTAACCTAACGTCATAGTTTTCTTTGAATGCTTCGTAGGTTTTCAGTATTTCGATGGCACCTTCAAAAGGGGCCTTTAACTTTTTCCATTCGTTCCGCGGCGTCATTTTGTTTTTCACAAAGCTGATGAATGATGTCAATTCATCCAATTGGTCATCTGTAATAGGCTCGCCGACTTCGGTTTCAAACATTTCCCGCAGCAGGCGTTTTTTATGGAGGCCGTGGCTTTCGCTGCCTTCAATCATGACATAGCGCAGTTCCGCTAAATACTCGCGGGTAATCTGGAAAGCCAGGCTGTGGATCGTCGAGAAATCCACTGGCGCAAGGCCCGGGAAAAAACGTTTATAGCGCTCCTGCATGTCGACAGCCGACGCTTTGCTGAATGTGATCGCTTTGATGCGCTGCGCCGGCACCTTTTTTTCTTCGATCAAGTAGCCGATGCGCATGATCATCGTTGTGGTTTTTCCGGATCCCGGGCATGCCAAGAGAAGCAAAGGGCCTTCAGTCCGCTCCACTGCTTTGCGCTGTATTTTGTTCAGCTCGACGCCGAGCTGAATATGTTTGCGTTCAAAAAAATTGCTCATACGGCAGATACTCCTTCGCACTATCATTCCTTCTATTTTACCATGGCTGGCCAATATTTATTGTTGTTTTAACGTAAAAAAGGGCTCATGTGAATGAACCCTTTGACGCAATCTGGCAAGTGTTGCCTGGATGCGGTTTACTTCGAATTGAGGATTTCACAGACCCTTCCCACTTGGCCGTCTTGGAGCCTTACTTTGATGCCATGTGGATGCGTCGCGGAATTGGTCAATAAATCCTTGACGACGCCTTGGGTTTTTTTGCCGCTGCGCTGGTCCTGCTTTAAAATCACATTGACTTCGAGCCCCGGTTTTACATCATTTCTTTTTTTGCCGTCCATCTAAATCCCTCCCGACTTTCTTTCAGTATACATTATCGCATACAAAAAGGCGGGGATTCTCCCCGCCTTTCCTTATCTTCACTGCTTAAAAATGTTCTTTTCGGTTGCCGTCAAAATCGTCGTCATCGAGATCCGACAACGTCGTATCTTTTTTGTTTTTATCGGTAAAAGAAGCGCCTTCGTCAATATCGGCTTCTTCTTTGCGGACAGTTTCACGAACTGTTTCCGTGTCTTGTATTTTCTTTTTGCC
>DATISS010000117.1:0-70573 GCA_035468565.1 Planococcus sp. (in: firmicutes) | reverse complement strand
CATGGTCCGCTACGAACTTGAAAAAGGCCTCTTTAACGGCGACCTTCCAGTGAAAGATCTGCCGGAACTGTGGAACGCGAAATACGAGGAATATCTGGGCGTGCGCCCTTCAAACGACGCGGAAGGCATTTTGCAGGACGTGCACTGGGCAGGCGCGAGCTTCGGCTACTTCCCTTCATACGCATTGGGCTATATCTACGCCGCTCAGTTCAAAAACGCGATGATGAAAGACCTGCCGGATTTCGACGCATTGCTTGAAGAAGGCAATGTGGCTCCGATACTCGAGTGGCTGACGGTAAACGTCCACCAGCACGGCGCAATGAAAAAACCGCTGGAGATCCTGGAAGACGCAACAGGCGAAGGCTTGAATGCGGATTATCTTGCAGACTATCTGGAGAAGAAATACACGAGCCTTTATAACTTAAGCTGATGAAGTGACTGTCGGGAAATCCTCGACAGTCCTTTTCATTTCGCACCAGCGCACTTTCATGTCTCGAAGCTAGCGCAGCGATGCAACGGTTTTTCATGTCCCGAAGCTAGCGAAGCGTTGCAGGGACAGAGACAGGCGGACGCTTTCTTATAATTAGTCAAGTATCTTTCTTATTGAATCTCTGAGAAAGTTGATTAAGTAAGAGTCTCCAACTGACTGCTTTCCGGAATATCGTCTAAAATATTATAAGATATTCAAAAGCAAAGCATGGACAAGGGCAACCTTTTCCGTGCTTTTTATATTTGTTTTGGCAATTGCCGGAAAACAATGATTATAATGAAAGAGGAGGCGATCATATGTTGAAATCATTCAGTTTGGAAGGCAAGACCGCAATCGTGACCGGAGCGGGGAAAGGCATCGGCCGTGCGATTGCAATGGCAATTGCAGAAGCAGGTGCAAATGTCATGCTGGTGGCGCGGACAGAAGCGGATTTGCGCAGCGTGCAAGAAGAAATCGGCAACGAACGGACATCGTATATTGCTGCGGATATCACTGACCGGGAACAGATCCGCAACGCCGTCAAAAAAACGGTGGAAAAATTCGGGGGATTGGATATTTTGGTCAATAATGCGGGCATGAATATCCGGTCGAAATTAGAAGATGCAAGTGACATGGAATGGCATAAAATCATAGATACTAACGCGCATAGTGTTTTCATGTTTTCACAGGAAGCGGCCAAGGAGATGACTTCAGGCGCTTCAATCATCAATATCAGTTCAGTCGGAGGAGACCGCGCTTTGAAAACCGGTGTCGTCTACGCAGCTTCGAAAGCGGCGATTATTCAGATGACACGCGTCATGGCGATGGAATGGGGGCCGAAGAATATCCGGGTCAACGCCATCGGCCCGTGGTATTTCCGCACACCGCTGACAGAGAAAATCTTAAGCGATAAAGCGTATTTGGATTCGATTTTAGCAGTTACGCCGATGAAACGTGTGGGGGAATTGCCTGAAGTGGCGACACCTGTCGTGTTCCTGGCATCCGACGCAGCCAGCTACATAACCGGGCAAACCTTATTCGTCGACGGCGGCATGTCAATCCACGGTTTTTCCTAAACCTATGCGGCAAAATCCTTTCCTGGAAAACAGGGGAGGATTTTTTCGTTCCGGCTGAAAAAATGTTATGATATTAGCAGTATTGGAAGGTCCATCAGAGAACATTTGGAAGAAGGGAACAAACTTACATGACACAAGACCACAAAAGCGAATTGATAGAAACAGCGAGGCTTCACCAGATCTTTTTGGACAATGAAGACACAGAGCGCACGGCGAAAGCAGAGCTGTTTGCCAAAAAAATACTTAAGAACAATTTCATCATCGGATTTGCCGGCCATTTTTCTTCTGGCAAATCTTCTATGATCAATGCGCTGACTGGAGAAACCATCTTGCCGTCAAGCCCGATTCCAACGAGCGCTAACATCGTCAACGTACATAAATCAGAAAAAGATTTTGCTATCGTCAACATGAAAAACGAGAAGCCGGTTTTTTTCCCGGAGAATTATGATTTCGAAGCCGTCAAGGCATTCTGCAAAAGTGGAGATGTCACCCAAATCGACATTGGCCACCACGACTCTGTCCTGCCGGAAGGCATAACAGTGATGGATACGCCTGGCGTCGATTCAACGGATGATGCACATAGGCTGTCGACTGAATCCGCCTTACATGTCGCGGATATGGTTTTTTACGTCATGGATTACAACCACGTGCAGTCTGAATTGAATTTCAATTTCACAAAGGAATTGCAGAAATACACCGAGCTGTACTTGATCGTCAATCAAATTGACAAGCATCAATCGAGTGAACTCCCATTTGCGGTTTTCCAGCAATCGGTTCACGATTCGTTTGCTGCATGGGGCGTCGTGCCAAAAGGGATTTTCTTTACATCGTTGAAGGATTTCGATTTTCCAGAAAACGATTTTGAAAAAGTGAAAAGCCTGGTTTCTTCGACGATGCAAGACTGGAAAGGCCATGTCGGTGAAGCCACCCATTCCGCACTGCAGCAATTGAAAGATGAACACTTGAAATTCCTTGAAAGTGAACAGATGGAAAGGCTGGCAGCTTTTTCTTCGGTATTGACCGAAGAAGAATGGGAGATGCGCGGTGATTTGAAGCTGGAAAACGAGAAAGTGGAACGCCGTCTTTCAGTGTTGGATTTTGAAAACTGGAAGTTGAAATTCGAGCAAAGCCGCAAAGAGCTGGTGGAAAACGCCAATCTCATGCCTTATGAGCTGCGCAACGCCTTGACAAATTATATGGAAGCGGTGCAGCCCGGCTTTAAAGTCGGCTTATTGTTCAGCGCTAAAAAAACGCAGGAAGAGCGGAACGCAAGGCAGCAGGAAGTGGCTGGCCATTTAGACGCGGTCGCTTCTTCACAAATCACGAGCCATTTGAAAAAGTTGATGAAAAGTTCGTTGAAAGACGCAGGATTGCTGACTGACAGCGAAGCGATTGCCATCGATGAAACTGAATTTCATGTGCCATTTTCGCTGGTGGATGAGGGGATCCCCAAAAATGGTGCTGCTACCGCGGATGCTGTGCTGAATATCGCGAAAAACATTACGACAGCTGTCCAGAGATGGTTCATCAAAGAAACGGAAAGCTGGAAAAATGAACAGGAGGAAAAGTTCATTGGCTTAACGGATGATGCCAGCACGGAAATGGATATGAAGGCGGAAGGACTTAGCCAGAAAATGCTGGCGATTGGGACGCTTGAAGAAATGGATGAGCGCATTTCAAAAGTGAAGCGCGCTTTCTCGGCGATGCTGCCGAAACAAAAAGAGTTTGCTGAACAAAAGGTTGCGAAGTGGATGCAAGAATTCCACATTGACGAGGACGACATGACGGTATTCACTCCTTCAATGCTCGCTCCGGATAAAGTGCATGAAAGAGAAGAGCGTCCGGAAGAAGAGATGGCTGTCCAGCAATTCGATGAAAAGGCTGTTATCAAGCGCGCTGCCCAGACTTCGGCTGTGCTTGGCCAAGTCAAAGGTTTTACGGAAACAGCGCAATACCTGAAGCGCAAGGCCGGCCGACTGGAAAACCAGGAGTTTACGATCGCTTTGTTCGGTGCATTTAGTGCCGGGAAATCCTCATTTGCCAATGCATTGATGGGAGAGTCGGTGTTGCCGGTTTCACCGAATCCGACAACCGCCACGATCAACAGGATCCGTCCGGTGACGGCACAGCATCCGCATGAAAAGGCTGATGTCCGGCTGAAAACAACCGCTCAGATGACCGAAGATGTACAAAATTCATTTCAGGCTTTGGGAATCGCAGTCCAATCGTTGCCGGAAGCCTACGACAAATCATCCTCTCTGCCTGCTATTGATACGACGGAAAAGTAAGTCCATCAGTCATTCATCAACGCTTTCCGGAACGGCTACCCGCAGTTCGAGAAAGAACTTGGTAAAACGCTTCGCGTCGATAGGGAAGCGTTCGGTTCATTCGTTGCCAAAGAGGAGCGGAGCTGCTTTGTCGATGAAATCGATTTCTACTACGATTGTGAATTGACCCGCAACGGCGTTACGCTAGTAGATACGCCAGGAGCGGATTCGATAAACGCCCGCCATACGAATGTGGCGTTCGAGTATATCCGCAATGCCGATGCGATTTTGTTCATCACTTATTATAACCACGCATTTGCACGTGCGGACCGGGAATTCCTGATTCAGCTCGGCCGCGTCAAAGATGCCTTTGAAATGGACAAGATGTTCTTTGTTGTCAATGCCATCGACTTGGCGAACGATGAAGAAGAAAAACAGGCGGTCGTCGATTATGTAAGGGATGAATTGCAGCGTTTTGGTATCCGTTTCCCTCGGCTTTATGGCGTTTCAAGCCTCCAAGCCTTGCGCGAACGCAGCAGTTCCGGGATGCCGGAGTTCGAAACCGCATTCGAGCATTTCTTGAAAGATGAACTGAAGGGCATGGCGGTGCAATCGTTGGCTGAAGAAGAACAGAAAGCGGTTGATCGTTTTAAAGGGCTGATTGAACAGACCGAACGGAACCTGCTGCGCAAAGATGAGCGTCTATTTGAATTGAAAAAGCTGGAGCAGCAATTGCGGATTTTGTTCAGTGCTTCTGCATCTGCCATCCTGTCACGTGAAACGCTGCAGGAACTTGATGAACTGCTTTATTACGTCAACCAGCGTGTATTTTACCGCTTCAACGACTTTTTTAAAGAGGCTTTCAACCCTTCCGTATTTTCCGGAAAGAGTTCCCAACAGGCGCTCGACGGCGCATTGGCAGAAATAACCGAAATGGCGGCATTCGATTTTCAGCAGGAATTGCGTGTCACGAATTTCAGGCTGTCCCAGTTTATTGAAAAGAAAATTGTTTTGCGGTTCAAAGACGACACAGCAAAACTGAAAGAACTCAATCCGGACTTTTCATTCACGCCGTATGAAGTCGAGGAAGCGCCGGTCGGGGAAGTTTCAAAACCGTTTGAACGAGCGGATTACAGCACGGTGAAGGGATATTATAAAAATAATAAAGCCTTTTTCGAGAAAAATGACAAAGAGAAGCTCCGCGATGCACTGCAGTCATTGATGCAGCCGGACGCACAGAAATACTTGACTGTTGAAAAAGCGCGGCTTGGCTCTTGGGCAGAGCACTTAGTCGACCAGGAAGCCGAAGGGCTGCGCCAGCATATTTTGAGGCAGGCGGTCGATCAAATCGAATCCGAACGCACCTTGCTGCAGCAACAGGAAATTTTGGACGAATGGAAAAACTCTCTATCCACTTTATCTCGCGAAAGGAAGTAATCGAATGAAGGTTTTTATTGATGCTAACGGCACGGAAAATTATCGCTGGATCGATGCGCGGTTTGATCTGAAAGATCCCCAGTCCGGTAAAAGCTTGTATGAGAAAGGCCATGTTGAAGGCGCGATTTACTGGGATTTGGAAGAAGATTTGTCGGACATGGCATCCACTGCGGGCCGACATCCGATGCCAAATAAAGACAAAATTGCGGAATTGATCCATGCCAGCGGGCTGAATCTGAAAGACCAAGTAGTCGTCTACGACCAAGGGGGAGCACCTTTCGCTGCCCGTGCGTGGTGGCTGCTGAAATACGCAGGATTTGAAAATGCCTTTATCAGCAGACTCGGATTTGACGGTTTGAAGCAGCAAGGGATAAAGGTTTCGACAGAAGTGCCGATCTATGAGCGCACCGAAACGGCAATGGATTTTAAAGATCCGCTTTATGCCGACCAGGATTACGTCAAGAAAATCATCAGCGGCGACGAGCTTGGAGTATTGGTGGATGCCCGTTCCGCAGCTCGCTATGCTGGAATTGAAGAGCCGATCGATCCGGTGGCCGGGCGTATTCCAGGCGCGCGCAATTTTGACTGGGAACAATTGGTCGAAGATCGCCGCTTCAAAGGGGAAGTTGATTTTTCCGGTGTGCTCCAAAAACACGAACCTGCTATCATTTATTGCGGCAGCGGAGTCTCGGCCGCCGCTTTATACGCCAAGTTATCGGAACAGGGACACGATGCGATCAAGCTTTATACCGGAAGTTTTTCAGACTGGATTATAGATGAATCGAACGTGGTGGAATTTGACCGGGAAGATCATCCGAAAGCAGCCAACGACGAGACAAAGGCCATCCTTGCACGCCTGATCGAAGAAGGTTATTCCGGAGAGATGCTGATGAAGAAATTCGAATACGAGAAATCATTGCTCAACGAAAAATAACAAACCCCCGCTTTTTTCAAAGCGGGGGTTTTGCCTATTCTTTTTCTTTTGTTTCAATCTCCGTTGGTTCAGGTATTGTTTTACGCGTCAGTTGGACAGTAATGATCTGGTGGTTCTCCATTTCGATAACGGTAATCGTGTGTGCGGGCAAATCGATCGATTCGCCTTCGTTGATATCCGTGTTCTTCATCTGGACCCATCCGCCGATTGTATCGACATCCTCGCTGTCGTCAAAAGTGATGGAGAAACGGTCTTCCAAGTCCGAAAGCTGAACGCGGCCGCTCAATAGATAATTATGCGCATCAAGCGCTTTAATTTCGTCCGCTTCGTCTTCATCGAATTCGTCGCGTATTTCGCCGACAATCTCTTCCAGGATATCTTCCATTGTGATGACGCCCGCTGTGCCGCCGTACTCGTCAATGACAATCGCCATATGCACCTGTTGGCGCTGCATCGTCAGTAAAACGTTTTGGATGGGCGAACCTTCCACGACAAAAGGAATGTCATGGACATTGACACTTTCTTTTAAATTATTGTTCATCGAAAAGTTGGTGAGCATTTCCTTGATGTTGACAAAGCCGATAATATCATCCTTATCGCCATCTTCAGTAACCGGATAGCGTGTATATTGGTGCTCTCGGACGATTTCCATCAGGTCATTATGGCCCATTTCAAGTGAAATCGTTTCCATTTGCGTCCTAGGAATCATGATATCTTTCGCTTGGCGCTCATCAAAAGAAAAGATGTTCTGCATATAAGATAATTCGGTCTGGTTGATCTCACCGCTCTGATAGCTCTGGTTCATGATGATTTTCAATTCTTCTTCCGAATGTGCTTTTTCGTGGCCAGCAGGCTCAACGCCGAATAAGCGCAGTAGCAAACGGGCAGAACCATTCATCAGCCAGATGGCAGGATTCATGATCTTGCCAAAAATAATCAGCGGGCGGGAAAAGAACAGCGCCATTTTTTCGGAATACTGGATTGCCAAGGTTTTAGGTGCGAGTTCGCCCAGCACAACATGCAAAAACGTGATGCCGGTGAAGGCGATGATGAACGATAGAACCGATGCTGTCGGTTCGCCGATTCCGTAGTTTTCGAACACCGGATGCAGAATGCGTTCGACAGTCGGTTCACCAAGCCACCCGAGCCCCAGGGCGGTGACTGTAATGCCCAATTGGCACGCAGACAAGTAATAATCCAAGTGATCCGAAATTTTCTTTGTCAGCACTGCGTTTTTATTGCCTTCCATGATCAATTGGTCGATGCGCGACTGCCTGACCCGGATCATTGAGAACTCCGATCCGACGAATAACGCGGTTAAAGCAATTAATATGGCCACCAAAAACAAATTTAAAATAAGTATACTGTCCAATTGTTCCCCCCGGCTAGGAGGGTTCACCTCAGCTTTCTAAAATATGGGTTTAATTATAGCATATATTACCGTTATTTTGTCGCACTGGCAAATTGCCTTAACTTTTGTGCTATTTAAAATCAATGTTGTTGTATACAATCGTCTTTGGATTTATGATTAAGAGTAGAAAAGGAGTGACATCATGAAAACCTTATGGCATGGAGGCATTATTTATACAATGGCGTCAGAAGGCGAAACCGTTGAAGCGGTGCTCGTTTCCGGCGGTAAAATAGAGCAGGTAGGTTCTTATAGTCAATTGAAGAGTGAAGCGGATGAGGAAATCGATCTGCAGGGGAAAGTCCTTTATCCCGGTTTTGTCGACAGCCATATGCACATGATCGGCCACGGCGAGAAATTGCTGCGGGTGGATTTGTCCAAAATCGAGTCGGCAGAAGAAATGAAAACAGAATTGATTCGTTCGACGCAAAACCTTGCGGAAGACGAGTGGTTTATCGGAGAAGGCTGGAATGAAAACAATTTCGCCGATCGGAAAATTTTCCACCGAGACGAATTGGATGATATTTCAACATCACCGATGCTGTTGAAGCGCGTCTGCCGCCATGCCATCTTGGCGAATTCCAGTGCGCTGAAACTGGCGGGCATCACAAAAGATACGCCGGATCCAGAAGGCGGCGTCATCGTCCGTGACAATGACGGTGAACCTACCGGATATTTGCTGGATGCTGCGCAAGACCTCGTTTCCAGCCAAGTACCGGAAGTGAGCGTCGACTATTTGACGACAGCTCTGAAAACGTCAGTAGAGGATCTGTTGTCGCTCGGACTGACCGGTGCCCACACGGAAGATATGGGGTATTACGGTGATTACAGCCGTCCGTTGCAAGCGTTTAAGAACGTGATCGGCGGGCCTTTGAAATTCCGTGCCCATCTTCTCCGCGCCCATAGTGTATTCGAAAATATGATGGAAACGGCAGACTATAATGAGCCGTTCATTGATCCCGGCGCGATGAAAATATTCGCGGACGGCTCGATTGGCGGTAAAACGGCTTTGCTCAGCAAACCTTATAACGATGATCCAACAACCAGCGGCGTAGCGATACACAGCGATGAGGAGCTAAAACGTCTCGTCGGCATGGCGCGTAAACACGGTGAGGCGGTTGCCGTGCATGTAATCGGCGACCTCGGAATGGAAAAAGCACTGGATGCGATCGAAGCCTATCCCGTCCCGGCAGGAAAACGGGACCGGCTGATCCACGCCATGGTAGTGCGGGAAGATTTGGTGGAGCGCATGCAACAGCTGGATGTAGCGTTGGACATTCAGCCAAGCTTTGTGACTTCGGATTTCCCTTGGGTCATTGAACGGCTTGGCGTGGAGCGTATCAACTGGGCATACGCTTGGAAGAGCATGCTCGATAAAGGGCTGATTTCAGCCGGTGGGTCGGATGCGCCAATCGAAGAAGTCGATCCGCTGCTTGGTATTTATGCAGCGGTGGCGAGAAGAAAGCCTTATGAAACGCATGAAGGCTTCATGCCGCACGAAAAGCTCAGCCGCTTTGAAGCCATTCAATTGTATACAAGCGGCAGCGCGGCAGCTATCTGCAAAGAACATGAACGCGGCCGGATCCTGACAGGTTTTGACGCGGATTTCACAGTGTTCGACCGGGATCTGTTTGCAGGTGAGCTGGAACAGATTGTGGAAGCAAAAGTGGAAATGACTGTTGTTGCGGGTGAAGTGATGTTTGCGAAGAAAGTGGAAGCAAAGCAGAAAGAAAGGATGGTTTGATGGCAGCGACACCAATAGCGATTCTTGCCAGTTTGGAGGCGGCCGAAAAATCCGGTGTAGATATGGCCAGCGCGAAAGCGGTTGTGGATTTTATGATTGCACAAGGGGAACGCCAATCGATTTTGTATTTCTATAAGCCGAACAGCGTCGAATTTGATTTTGACAAATTCACCGGCCTCGTGGAAGAAATGCGGATGCATACCAAGCAATAACGATTATAGGCCCATTGAAATAGCACTGGGAAATAAAATAGGGCAGTCCGGGAAAGTCGTGTTAACGACTTTCACGGACAGCCCTTTGTGCTAGGGGGCGTTTATTTGCCACCGAGAATATTGAACAAACCGCCGGCGATGCTGCCTTCGCCTTGCTGGGTGCTGCCAGGGTTCTGCGGTGCGGCGGCAAAGACGCGGCTCGCCAATCGGCTGAAAGGCATAGACTGGATCCACACGCTGCCAGGGCCGCGCAACGTTGCAAAAAACAAGCCTTCGCCGCCGAACAATGCGGTTTTGATGCCCGGTACCCGTTCAATATTGTAATCGACGCCAGCTGTCATCGCAACGAGGCATCCTGTATCAACACGCAGGACTTCGCCTTTTTGAAGGTTTTTTCGAATCAGCGTTCCGCCAGCGTGGACAAAAGCCAAACCGTCGCCTTCGATTTTCTGCATGATAAAGCCTTCTCCGCCAAAAAAGCCGGCTCCGAGTTTTTGCTGCAGTTCAATGCCGATTGAAACGCCTTTGGCTGCGGCCAAAAAGGAGTCTTTTTGGCAAATGATTTTGCCGCCGAGCATGCTCAAGTCCATGGCGATGATTTTGCCGGGATAAGGAGCGGCGAATGATACATGGCGTTTGCCTGTTCCGTTGTTTGTGAACGCGGTCATAAACAGGCTTTCACCCGTCAGTACCCGTTTGCCGGCACCCATTAGTTTGCCCATGAGTCCAGAGCCTCCAGAACTCTTTGAACCGTCGCCAAAAATGGTTTCCATGATGATGCCGTCTTCCATCATCATCAATGCGCCGGCTTCTGCGATCACCGTTTCGGCAGGGTCGAGCTCTACTTCAACAAACTGCATATCGTCGCCGTGCAATTTAAAATCGATTTCATGGTTATTCAATTTTGCTTCCTCCTCAAATTTCAATTTTTTCCATACAGCTTATACGATCGTTAGTAGTAATTGGTTTCGCCAAATTCGTGAAGAATCCTGCAATAAGTATGTCTTTTAAAGGTGCTCTTCCGGTTGCTTTGGAAATGTGCTAAAATTTAGACAAACCGTTCAGGGATGGGGAAATTTTTATGGAAATGGCGTTATCATTATTAATTATCGCTGTGGCGATTTTTGCGGGATATTCATTAAAGAAGTTTTACGACAAGCCTTATATCGTTAATTTTGCCTTAGCGGCAATGCTGCTGCTGATTGTCATTCGCACAGTGCTGGCGCAGCCGATCACATCACTTGGATGGGCTGCAATCGTCATTTGCTCCGTCGCATTCGTGTTCCAGGCGGTGCTCGGCATAAAGAGTTTGAAAGCAAAGCCGCATATACAGGCGTAAAAAGACGGCCCTTTCTGTAATTAGAAAGGGCTGTCTTTTGGATTAAAGCTGGCTTAAGGCATCTTCAATCAATAGATCGCCTGAAATGATTTCAAAGGTTTTATTGAACACATGGACATTGTCGAGTGAATGGAAAAGGACCCTTGCGACATCTTCACGCGGTATCGGTCCGGATTGCAGGCTTTCACTGGCCTGGATGCGGCCAGTCCCTGGGCCATTCGTCAATAGTCCCGGCCTGACAATGGTGTAGTTCAAGCCGCTTGCGCGAAGAATGTTGTCGGCGTGGTGTTTGGCGACATAATAGGGGGCAATTTCGTCTCCCCAGGCGTCCCGTTTGTCGGCATTGATGGCACTGACCATCAAAAAACGGTCGGTACCTGTCTGTTCCGCGGCTTCGATCGTTTTGGCGGCGCCGTCCAAATCGATCAGCAGCGTCTGGTCTGCTCCAGTGTCACCTCCGCTGCCGGCAGCGAACACGGCAGCATCGCAACCAGACATGGCTTCGGCGATATCGTCCACGCTGTCTTCGAGCGATGCCAGAACCGTTTCAACTCCGAGGCTGTTGAAAAAGCTGATTTGGTGCTGCCTGCGGATCATCGCTTTCGGCGTATGCGCGCTGCTGTCTGCCAGCAATTTGACCAAGTGCCTGCCAATTTGCCCGTTTGCTCCTATTACTAAAACTTTCATCGACAACTCCTCCTCACTGAATACCTTTTTATTGATATACCCTCCAGTGCGTGGCATAAGCGGACGATTTTTGTCTTTTTGAAATTCTGAAAAAATTCCAGCACAACTTATAACATTTCAGTATAATATAACTAATCTAATTTTTTACAATTACAATTTTAAGGAGGAATTTGATGGATTCTCGCCGCACGAGGAAGACTGGGAAAATGACGAACGAACTCAATTCGACAGGGCTTTCGTTGGGTGTAACACTGATGGATGTCAAAAAGCTTGACCGCAAGCCCAGTGTAATCTGGGACTTCTTAACCCAATCGTTTTTATTTTTGTTGGGCGGACTTATTCTCAGCTCGCTGCTTTTAGCACTCATTTATTTTACATAATGGAAGTCAAGGAAGGAGCCAAAATATGATTGTATATCCAATACTACCATTGCAATCGATCGGAGTGACTGCGCCTTCATCGGGTGTAGCTCCTGAAAATCACGAGACGCTGAAACAAGCAATCATGCGCCAAGAAGAACGAGGGTTTGGAGTGAAAGTCGGCGAAACTGCCTGGACGCAAGCGTTCGCCAAGTCAGCGCCGGCAGAAACTCGGGCAGAAGAATTGATGGCCATGTTGGCCGACCCTTCCATAGACATCGTGATGCCACCATGGGGCGGGGAATTATTGATCGAAATCTTGGAGTTCATGGATTTTCAAAAAATCTCTCCGAAATGGGTCGTCGGCTATTCGGATATCAGCTTATTGTTATTGGCGATTACGTTGAAGACGGGAATTGCGACTGCCCACGGCTTGAATTTTGTCGATTTGAGAGGGCCAGAGATGGATGCTGTAAGCGCGAAATGGCTCGAAGTTCTCCAAACGAAACCAGGAGAAAGTGTCGCGCAGGCTGCGTCCCAAAAATTCCAGTTGAGCTGGGACCATGAAAATCCATCGCCTGTCGTTTTTTATCTGACCGAAGAAACACAGTGGAAAACGGTGTCTGGTGAAGCGGAACATATGGAAGGGCGATTGCTGGGAGGCTGCATCGATGTGATCCGCCATCTGATCGGCACCCCATACGGTGATGTTGAAACCTTCCGTCAACAGCACATTCCCGGAGAGCCGGTCATCTGGTACCTGGAGAATTGCGAAATGAATATCGCCGATATGAAACGGTCGTTGACGCAGATGAAATATGCAGGATGGTTCTACGGCATATCCGGCATTGTTTTCGGCAGAAGCCCGGCCAATGAGCCGGTCAACGGCTATACAGCGGAAAAAATGTACGCGGATCTTTCTGAAGAATTGGGCGTGCCGATCATCTACGATATCGATTGCGGCCATGTGCCGCCGCAGCTTACGTTCATCAATGGCGCACATGCGGTAATTGAAGCGGGCGGGGGCACTGGAAAAGTGCTGCAGCAATTCACATGAAAAAGGAGAGACGGCTATGGAAATCCGTAAATTGTCTGCTGCTGATGCGGAAAACTATAGGGAACTACGCCTAGAGGCATTGGCAAACGACGCGGATGCATTCGGGGCCTCGCTAGAAGATGCGCAAAAAGCGCCGCTGCCGAAGACAGCTGATCGGCTTGCCAGCGCCGATGCGATGACATTCGGCGCGTTTGTCAACGGCCAACTGGTGGGCAATGTCACGCTGTCACGGGACACAGGAACAAAGCTGCTGCACCGTGCATCCGTCTACGCCGTCTATGTAACACGGTCCGCAAGGGGGCAAGGCATCGCGCACCGCTTGATGCAAGAACTCATCGAGGCCGCTTACGCTACTGAAGAAATCGAACAATTATATTTAGCGGTGTCCAGTGGAAACATAGCTGCTTTGAAGCTATATGAAAATTTAGGTTTTGAAAAATACGGAATCGATGTACGGGCGATGAAAATCGGCGGCCGCTATATCGATGAAGAACTCATGGTTAAATTCCTTTAAAAAAAGCGCCCAAAAGGCGCTTTTATTCATTGGTGAGCCTATATAATTTGTCATCGCCTTCTGTCGGCGTCCCGCGCCCATCTGTATTATTGGTGATGAAATAAATATCCTCACCATCGGAATGGACATCGCGTACCCGTCCAAACCCTTCGATGGAATCTGTAACTTCGCCGGTTTCCAAATCCATGACCTTCACAGCGGTGCCGCGAAGAGCAGCGATATAGAGCAGGCCATCTTGTATGGCCAGTCCGCTTGGAGCCCACGTTTCGTTGGAACCGGTCGTATAATAGGGGGCAACCAAGCCTTCCTCGGTTTCCTCGCCTTCAATGAGAGGCCAGCCGTAATTGTCTCCTTCATTGATAATATTGATTTCATCATTTGCGGATTGGCCGTGCTCGGAAGCATACATGTCCGCGCCGTTCCAGGCAATACCTTGTGGATTCCGGTGGCCGCTGGAATAAATCATAAATTCATCGCTGTCATTCAATTTCAGAATCTTGCCATTGACGGATCCCATGTCCTGGGCGAGGTCGGGTTCAGAAGCATCCCCGACGGTTGCGAAGAGGGAACCACCTTCATCGATTTCCAGCCTGCCGCCATGATGGACATTCCCTGTGGGTATGCCTTCGATCAAAACGTCGGTTTCTTGCCAAGCATCGCCTTCTAGCTGGAAGCGGGCAACTTTATTGAAGGACCGGCCATCCCGTTCATACACATAATAGCCATAGGCTTGGCCGCTTTCTTCAAAATCCTTAGCCAGCACGAAGCCGAGGAAGCCGGCTTCAGCGGCATCCGACAACGGATCCGAGAAATTTACCTGCTGGTGCTCCACAACACCTTCCGCATCCACGTGGGCGACAGTGCCGGGGCGTTCCGAAATATAAAATTCATCATTGATTTTATTGATGGACCAAGGGGAATCCAAGCCCTGTGCAATCGCCTCAGTAGGTGCAGTCGCTTTCTCGGGATTGGCGGGAGCGTCATTGCATGCCGCGAGAAGCGCAACAGATAAAAAAGGCAATACTAATTTCTTCATATTAAAAACCTCCTTTTTTCCATCATAAGGGAACAGGGTTTGAAAAGGTACTGTTATGGCAGACTAAGCAATCATCGACACATAAATGGCAAAAAAAAAACCATCAATTCGACGGTTTTTTCCTGTTTTGCATAATTTCCGCAATCACAAAGCCGATCGTAACGGCCAGCAAGATGTTGATAATTAGCGGATTCAAATATTGGTCGCGGAAGACGAATGCGACAGTCAATACATAAAACACAGCTTGTGTAACTTTAGCATAAAGCGGCACGCCGTCTTTCGGATAACGCACTCGCGCTAGCTGGAACATCAAAAACGATAATAACAAAACCAGGAAATGCGGCCAGTACAGATTGGCGACAATGTTATTGACCGCCAAGTAAATCAGGATAGGCACAATGTAAAATAAAACCGAATGCAATGGAATCACCTTTTCAAGCTATTTTTTCGGAGTGCGCTGCTGACGCGCAGAAAGCGCCAAGTAAAGATTGTAGATGGAAAATACAACAGCAAGTGAAATAATGATGATGGAAATTACCGGATACACCGAAACGCCATGCTCCATGATTTCAATGATGCGTGTATAGAGAATCCAAGGTCCGATTACCAAAATGAAAATATCGAGCACAGTTCCAATTTTTGATCTCATAATTTTCCCCCATTTAATTCAACTGCTTCAAGTTTACCAGACTTTCAGGATAGCGTCTGCCAAAAACCGGTGCTAAATCAAGTTAACTTTATAATGAGAGATGTTAGCCGATATTCCGCAAAACAGCTCCGAAGGTATTGACTCAAGAATTGGGGAATTACCTTTGCGACGAAGTGCGGAGAACTACAACGTACTTTTTTTCCCGAAGCTAGCGAAGCGTTGCAACGGTTTTTCATGTCCCGAAGCTAGCGAAGCGTTGCAGGGACAGGGACAGGGACAGGGACAGGAACATGGACAGGAGCAGTACGGTTTTCTCCGCTGTTTTGCTCCATATCGAGAGATATCTTAGCGGAGGCGCGTCAAGGGGCTAGGCGAAGCAATGAGACGCCACGCACTTTCATGTTTCGAAGCTAGTGCAGCGATGCAGAAACAATCTTTTTTGCTCTGCCCAAAGCGACCGGAGCGATTATTCATGTAATACATTTTTGGTTCACATTATATCTGGAAGCTTCACCTATGAGATCGGAGCTCGATCCGGGCGAGGTCATCTGCAGCACGGTTTTGGGAATCGGGGATCCATTTGATAAAACAATAATCAAAATGCTTCGCCAGTTCCAGCGCTTTTTCGAGCAGCGGTTTGAACTTTGCGTTTTTTGTGAACTCACGTTCAAACGCGTCAACGGTAACCTGGGAATCGGATTTGATGGACACCATCCCGCTAGTCAACTCTTTCGCCATTTCCAAACCGATGACCAAAGCGGCGAATTCCGCTGTGTGGTTGTCCATTTCGCCCAGATATACACTTTTTTTGAGAAGATGCCCTTCGCCTTTGATGAAGATACCGGCGGCACTAACTCTCGGGTCGCCGGCAGTCGCGGCATCTACAAAAACTTCCAGCATGGTCACACCTACTTTTCGTCGATTGGTTGGATCGCTTTTGCCATATAGCCGAATGGCGTAGCGAGTACAGTTACGATGAATTTAAGGATATACGTTGAAATGAATATTTCAAGCCAAATTTCGAATGGGAAAACGCCATAAAACGCGATGCTTGTGAAAATGAGCGTATCGATCAATTGGCTGATCAGCGTTGAACCGTTGTTGCGGATCCAAAACTGGCTGTCTTTCGGAAACACTTTGCGGATCGCTGAAAAGATGATGACATCGATGTGCTGACTGGCGAGATAGGCAATCATGCTGCCAAGCGCGATTTGCGGAATCAGGCCGAAAATGGTGTGCAGCGAACCGTCCGCGATATCACTTTCTGCCGGGATGAATTTGAGCCCGAACTGCATGACGATAACCATGATAAGCAAGGAAGCGAAACCGAGCCATACTGCCTTGCGGGCGTCTTTTTTTCCATATTTTTCATTCAATATGTCGGTTGCCAGGAAAGTCGAAGCGTAAAGGCTATTGCCGAGTGTTGCGGTCAACGCTAAAATCTCGATCGTCTTGGTCACTTGGATATTAGCCAGCACCGTTGAAATGGCCACCCAGGCGAACAAACCGGTCTTGCCGAAAACCTTATACATGATAAGCATAAGGATAAAATTGATCAGGGCGAAGCCCAATCCTAAAAATTCGTTATACAATGATGGTCCTCCTTAGTTTTGTTGAGGCGGGAGTTTGCGAACCGCCGCAAAAGTGAAATTATCCTTTGCTAGTATAACTATTGTTGCATTAAATGACAAATCAGTAGTAAAATAAACGAACGGCAATTTAGAGGGGTGACAGCTTGGACAAGCTTTCAATTATCAACGAGATTGACGGAATGATGGAAGACTTTTGCGAAGGGTGTTTCGTACGCAAGCAAATCCGCAAAGAGCAAGGCAAAACCGCCGCTCACCGTTTTTGCATCAGCAATTGTTCCGTCGGCTCTCAACTGCAATTTTTAGGGAACGAATTAAATAAAGTTGGCACAAGCCATAAATGATCGACCGGCAAAGCCGGCGGCGGATAATTCCGCCGCCGGCTTTTTGCGGATAGAGCATCGCAAAGGGTCCACAGTAAAGTGGGGAAAGCGGCAGGGCACAAAAAAAGAGACCAGTTGGATTTCCGCAGGTCTCTAAAGCAAAAATATTATGTTTAATTGGTGATCTCGACCACATTTGCTGCCTGCGGACCACGATTGCCGTCAATAATTTCAAAAGACACGGGTTTGCCTTCTTCAAGTGTTCTGAATCCGTCACCTTGGATGCCTGTAAAGTGGACGAAGACGTCATCACCATTGTTATATTCAATAAACCCATAACCTTTTTCCGAGTTGAACCATTTCACTGTACCTTGGTGCATGCGCGTTCCCCCTATTATTGAGTCTTGCCGTGGCACCATTAAAAAACCTTTTAATGGATGGGTATACTATACATTAAGCATGCGGAATCGTCAATGCGGCGGTAAAAGAAAAACAAGCGGTACGAAATACCGTTTATAGTAGAAGAAAAGGAGCTAAAAATAGATGCAGAACATTATCAGCGAGTGCGAACAAGCGGCACGGAAAATATACGACACGTTCGACGCCAGCCATGATTGGCAGCATATCGAACGGGTAAGGAAAAATGCTGGTGCCATATTGGCACAAGAAACGGCAGACGGATTTCTGATCGACATAGCGGTGCTTTTGCACGACGTCTCCGATCCGAAATACATGCGAGACGGTGAAGACCCGGAATCGGAAATCTTGGATAGCTTAGAGCTGACGGAAACCCAAAAGCGCAGCATTAAAGAAATTATCCAATCGGTTTCCTTTAAAGGGGGCAACGGCATTCCGCCGGCAACCATCGAAGCGCAAATCGTCCAGGACGCAGATCGGCTGGACGCCATAGGAGCCGTGGGCATTGCGCGGACATTCGCGTACGGCGGTGCAAAAGGGCGCAAACTTTACGATTGGGATGAAAAACCGCGCAGCGAAATGACCGAAGTAGAGTACCGTTCGGCCCCGACGAGCAGCGCCACCCATTTTTACGAGAAGTTATTGTTATTGAAGAATAGTCTGAATACTAATGCTGGGAAGCAGATTGCTGAAGAACGCCATCAATTTATGCTATCCTTTTTAGAGCAACTAAAAAAAGAAACGGATGGGAATAAATGAGCCACTTAAATATTACGAACTTAACGAAGACAGTTGGAGCGAAAACGCTCTTCAAAAATGTTGAATTTTCATTGTATCCAGGTGAACGCGCAGGTCTGATTGGAGTAAACGGCACAGGGAAATCGACATTAATGTCGATTCTTTCAGGTGATATGGAGTCAGATTCAATCGTCATGGATCATCCGAAAAAATACCGTATCACTTATTTGATGCAGGAACCGGAGTTTGACGAATCGTTGACCGTTCTTGAAACCGTGTTCTCGGGAGATTCGCCGATTTTGGCTCTGAACCGTTCATACGAACAGGCACTGAAAAATATGATGGCGGATTCAAGTTCGACCCAATTGCAGGATGAATTGATGAAAATCCAAGAAGGCATGGAGCAGGACAATGCCTGGGATATCAATGCCCTAGCGAAAACAGCGTTGTCCAAACTCGGAATCGACATGTACGATCAGCAGATCAGTGAGTTGTCAGGGGGCCAGCGCAAGCGCGTAGCGTTAGCGAAAGCGTTGATCGAGCCGGCTGACTTGATCTTGCTGGATGAACCGACCAACCATCTTGACGCCATCTCCACGGAATGGCTGCAGGAAACCTTGCTGCGCATGAACAGCGCAATGCTGTTCGTCACGCATGACCGTTATTTCCTGGATGCCGTATCGACGCATATTTTCGAACTGGCTGACCAGACGCTTTATACCCATAAAGGGAATTACGGCGATTATTTGGAAAATAAGGCCATTCGCGATGAAATGGCCGCTTCTTCACAGCAAAAGCTGGAAAACCGTTTCCGTTCCGAGTTGAAATGGATTCGCCGCGGCGCGAAAGCCCGTTCGACGAAACAAAAAGCGCGCATCCAGCGATTCGAGGAAATCCAGGACAGCGTACAGAAAGAAAATGACAACACGTCGCTTGAACTATCAATGCAAAGCCAACGCCTCGGCAAGAAAATCATCGAAGGCGAAAATGTCGGCATGTCATTCGGCGACAAAAACATTTTCCGTAATTTCAGTTTCCTTATGCAAGGTGGAGACCGAATCGGCATTGTTGGACCGAACGGCGCAGGAAAATCGACGTTGATGAAAATCCTTTCGGGCGAATACCAACCAACTGAAGGGAAATTGGAATACGGCAGCACCGTCAAGATTGCGCATTTTACACAGCATCTTCCAGAGATGGACGAATCCCAGCGGATGATTGAGTATATCCAGGAAATTTCAAGTGATTATGAGGCGGCGAAAGGCGTACGCCTTTCTGCAACGCAAATGCTTGAGCGATTCTTGTTCCCTTCCAATGGCCACGGCACGCAAATTGGCAAATTGTCAGGCGGCGAGCGCAAGCGGCTTTATCTTTTGAAACTGTTGATGGAACAGCCGAACATTTTGCTGCTCGATGAGCCAACTAATGATCTAGACATACAGACGCTTTCGGTATTGGAAGATTTTCTTGAAAACTTTCCGGGCCTCGTTATCACGATTTCCCATGATCGCTTTTTCCTTGACCGGATTGCGCGCAAATTATGGACGACCGGCACAGGGGAAATTCTGGAATACCAAGGCTTGTATTCCGATTTCATAAAAGAGAAAACTCCGGTGGAAACAGCGGCAGCACAGCCCGTCGCAGTGCAAGAAGAAACACCTAAAGCTCCGTCAGAGAAAAAGAAAATGACTTATAAAGAGCAGATTGAATATAAGAAAATTCTTGAAAGAATTTCGGGAGTGGAAGCGAAAATCGAAGAGCAGGAAGGGAAAATGGCTGGAGCCGGCTCTGATTTTGAAAAATTGGACAAACTTACTCAGGAAATCGATGCATTGACCGCGCAATACGATCAGTTGGTCGAACGCTGGACTTATCTCCAGGAAATTGCGGAGGCATAAATCCTAAAATCAGGAGGAAATTTTTTCATGAAAATCAAAATGATAGAACCGACACCTAGCCCAAATACGATGAAAGTGATCATAGATCAAGAGCTGCCATTTGGCAAAAGTCATAATTATACTTCTGCCAATGCACAAAATGCTCCGATGGAGATCGTTAAAGTCCTTGAAATCGATGGCGTCAAAGGCGTCTATCACGTAGCGGACTTTTTGGCTGTAGAGCGGAATTCGAAATTTGACTGGGAAACTATTTTAGCGGAAGTCCGCCGTGCATTCGGTGAACACAGCAATGCTATAGATGAAGAAATCAGCATCGACGAACATTTCGGCGAAGTCTATGTCCACGTACAGCAGTTCAAAGGAATCCCGCTTCAAGTAAAGGTTTTTGACAATGAATCTGAAAAGCGTTTCGCGATGCCTGAGCGTTTTATCAACGCAATGAATGCTGTGCTGGATCCGACCGAAGAAAACTATTTGCTGCAGCGCAAATGGGCCGATTACGGCGTGCGTTACGGTGAAAAAGAAGAAATTGGCCAGCATGTTGTAGAAGAAATCGATGCAGCATATCCGCAAGAACGCCTCTATGAAATGGCGGGCGCTAAAACCGCAGGAACGGTGCCTGCATTTATCAGAGGGCGAAAGGTAACCCTTGAAGAATTTGATGTGCCGGATTGGGAAACACGTTTCCAGCTGCTCGATCAAATGGCGGAAGGGGAACTTGATGATATCCCATTGCTAGCAAAGGCGTTGGCAGATGACAAGATGTCCATCCGCCGGCAAGCCGTCATTTTCCTAGGCGATATTAAAGATAAATCGGTTGTCCCTTTTATTGGGCAAGCCATGAAAGATAAGAGCTGGGCAGTGCGCAGAACGGCTGGTGATGCCATTAGCGACCTCGGATTCGAAGAATTCGAGCCGGTCATGGCGGAAGCCTTGTCGGATAAAAACAAATTGGTGCGTTGGCGTGCAGCGATGTTCCTTTATGAAAGTGGAACAGAGGCTTCGCTCTTAGCACTGGAACAGGCAGCGGACGATCCGGAGTTTGAAGTGAAGCTGCAAGTGAAAATGGCTATCGCGCGGATTTCCCAAGGGGAAGATGCAAAAGGCTCGGTGTGGAAGCAAATGACCGAATCCCGCCAAGCGATGAAAGAAGAAAAGTAAAGCAAGGCAAACAGACCAGCGGCAGTTCCATCAGCCGCTGGTTTTTATTTTTCCTTTAAGGTTTTCAAAGCGGGGTAAATAGGGAACTGCTCTATATATTGATAAACTTGGGCAAGCGCAATTGCGGATAGGGGGAAATTGCTATGGGCGAGAACATTTATTCCATCGAATTATTGCATCAGGGAAAATACGATTCTTGGGAATTCAGCAGCGACAGTGACAGGGACAAATTTTATGAAAGCGTGAAAAAGAAATTCATGGGAAAAGAGCTCAAGGAGGAATTGGCAACCGATGATACACGGATTGTCCAATTATCGGCAACCAGCATCGAGATGGACAAAGAGAGTGTGGACCAGAAAATTCCGTATGTCTGGTATGACCAAGATCTTTTTGAAGAGATGCTTGGATACATCAACAAACAATATGCAGATTAGGCATATTGAAAATGAGTTAACAGGCTGCTGAGGATATTATATCCTGCGGCTTTTTCATTTCTGAATGATGCAAGAAGAACGATGCCAAAGGACGAAAAAAAACTCCTGAGAGGTTCAGGAGTTTGTGGAATAATGGGTTGAGTTAATCGCCCGGTCTATAGCCTCGGCTGCTTTTTCAATGCAGGTGAATTGCTCCACTTTTTGGTCTTCATAAAAAGTGATTTCCAGGATATGAGTATTTTTGATGCATCTTGCTGTGATGACCGCATCTTCACCTTTGCTGAAAGTCTGGGTGATGTTGACCGTGTTGTAAAAATGTACAGTCTTGAGCATTTCTTTAATGCTGTCTAATGACATTTTACATTCTCCTTTCCGGAACTGGAAAGCTAACGTTAAATTGAAGAATGATGCATTTTATATTCTTAAACATACCACATAGAATGTCAAAAATCTGCTGCATTTATAAAAAAAATATAAATGTAATAATATTTTCAGAATAATCGAAATCAAGATTTTGCAAGATAACAGTGTAGGTTTTTAAAGGAAGAATTTTTGCTGGAGCGGCTATTGATGAAACAATAACTCATTTGGGTTAGAATGAACAAGAGAAATACAAAGTTACAGGGGGATGTTATGGATGAATGCATATGATGAGTACATGAAAGGCATTGTGGTTCCGATGCGCCAAGAGTTGGCTGCGGAAGGATTCAAAGAATTGGTGACTGCTGAAGAGGTCAATAACTTTATGGCTGAGGCGCCGGGCACGAGCCTGGTTGTCATCAATTCGATTTGCGGCTGTGCCGCTGGACTGGCGCGTCCGGGAGTAATTGAAGCGTTGAAGGGAACTGCAGCAAAACCGGATCATTTAGTAACAGTATTTGCTGGACAGGACAAAGAAGCGACTGAGCAGATGCGCAGCTATTTTGATGAAGTGCCGCCTTCTTCTCCTTCAATTGCGGTGATAAAAGATGGCGAATTGGCTTATTTCATTCCACGAGAGCAGATCGAGGACCATTCTGTCGAACAGATTTCCAGCCACTTGACGCAAGTGTTGGAACAGGTTGCCGCTCAGTGAAGATGATTGCCACAACGGCTTATCGGCCGAATGGGATAACGGATATGAATGCCGCGCAGGCGGCACAAGATCTTGGCATCCCGTTTGTCGTCCGCAATAAGCGCTCCATCGAAAAGCTTCATGCCGAAGAAAAGGCGGATGTGTTGGTGGCTGCAAAGGAACGGCTTGAGTTTTACCCTTTGGGCGAAACGGAGCCGTTCTTTTTTCATCCGAATTCATCTGCATTCCGCACAAAGCGCCCCCTCCACCAGGATCCGCTGATTGAAGTATCTGGCATGGAACCAGGGGATTCGTTTGTCGATTGCACATTGGGCATGGCTTCTGATGCAATTGTTGCGTCGCAATTTGTTGGCGCTTGCGGCAGTGTCATCGGCTGTGAAAGCAACCCGGCATATGCTTATATTGTCGGCAAGGGACTAAAGGAATACACGGCCATGCCGCATCTGGCAGAAGCCATGAGAAGGATTGAAGTGGTAACGGGAGATGCAGTGGGCTATCTCGCCGCCCTCCCAGACAACGCTGTCGATGTCATTTACATGGATCCAATGTTCACGAATGAAATCAGCGAATCCTCTAATTTCAAACCCATCCGCACGGCCGCTGACACCAGCCAGTTGACAGAGGACTGGGTCGACGAAGCGGTCCGCGTGGCTAGAAAAAGCGTCGTCTTGAAAGCGCATTTCCGCTCTGGCGATTTCGAGGTATTCGGTTTCGCCCGGCGCGTGCGCCCGAATACGAAATTCCATTACGGCATCATCGATTGCCGAAACAAATAAAAAAAGGCCGACGGAAGATATAAAATCTTCCGTCGGCCTTTTCAATTTTAAAGTTGTTTGCACTTCCCAGCGAAGCAGGGAGCAAAATGGAAATTAGTCAGTGAAGCTTAAAGATGTCAAATATCCAAGCAAAAATAATAGTCCTAAACCGATAAGCAATGAAGCATCCATGAAAGTTTCCTCCTTTATTTCGAAAAAAAGAGCTAAATGATTAACTTTATTGTACAATGATTTTCAAGAAGATGAAACCTTTAGCCAAAAAAATCGTATAATTAAGCAAAAGCAAGTGTCAAAGTTTAATAAAATGTCCAAAATTGAAGGTGATGCAGATGAATAGATGGTGGCAGAAGTCACTGATGATTGCAGTTGCCGTGCTGACATTGGGCGCAATTCCTCCTAGCCATATGCTATGGGAATCGCTATTGGATGATAAAGCCCATAATGATTCACAGCCTGCTCAGGAAAAAGACAAACAATTTCTTTACGATTGGGTCGATCCCGGCGAATTTTACTTCCCAGATCCATCCATTCTTGATACCGTACATAAATCTGCCGAAGAACAGGCCTATTTGAAATTCGGCAGCCGCATCGGCCCTATCATCAACGAAGAATTCCAGTCGTTGATTTTGCCGAATATGCAGCAGGCCATCGACATGCACTTAGCGAAGTTGGGAAGCGCCGAATTGAGAAAATTAGCTATTTCAGAAAAACCTTCTGGCGACCATGCGGAAAAAATATTTCACATTTACGACATGAACACGAACAAAGATGCCATCCGCTTCCACGTGCGAACGGAGAAAAAGCCGCAGGAAGGCTATTTTTTCAATTTCCATTACCATGTAGCGGATGACAATTTCCAGCAGCATGTCTCATTGGGTGACATCTACTGGTCGAAAAACACTCCGCCTAAATGGCTTTCTTAAGATAAACTTATAAAAAGAACGGCTGCAGATGAAAGGCGGCGCTGATCCGATCGTGGATCTGGCGCCGCCTTTTTCATGTTTTTTCAAGAGTATTTTTGTTATGATTAATATAATATTGGAGGCGACTTGAAATGGAACAATATTTGGATTTATGCAAACACATTTTACATACCGGAGCAGCGAAACAAGACCGGACAGGCACTGGCACATTGAGTGTATTCGGCCACCAGATGCGCTTTGATCTGGCTGAAGGTTTTCCTTTGATGACGACGAAAAAAACGGCGTTCCGTCTGATTGTTTCCGAACTGCTATGGTTTATCAAAGGCGATACGAATGTAAAGTCCCTTTTAAAAGAAAACAACCATATCTGGGATGAATGGGCGTTCGCG
The DNA here is from genome assembly GCA_035468565.1 of Planococcus sp. (in: firmicutes). GTDB lineage: Bacteria > Bacillota > Bacilli > Bacillales_A > Planococcaceae > Planococcus. The sequence goes on along the minus strand of DATISS010000117.1, from coordinate 45,662 downwards.
CAATGGGTTGAAAGCGCAGAATATACCGGACCGGATATGGCTGATTTTGGCCGCCGAGCCAATGTGGATGCGGAATTCGCAATCTTGTATAAAGAACAGATGGCCATTTTTCAGCACAAAATAATGAACGAAGATGGTTTTGCTGAAACATACGGGGACCTTGGCCCAGTTTACGGCAAGCAATGGCGCTCATGGGCTAAGACCGACGGCGGCACGATCGATCAATTGAAAAATGTCATTGATTCCATCAAGAAAAATCCGGATTCCCGGCGTCATATTGTAACTGCCTGGAACCCGGAGTTCATCGATGACATGGCGCTGCCGCCATGCCACATCATGTTCCAATTTTATGTAGCGGACGGCAAGCTTTCTTGCCAGCTGTACCAACGCAGCGCGGACGTGTTTTTAGGAATGCCATTCAATATCGCTTCGTATGCTTTGCTGACGCATCTGATTGCGCGGGAATGCTCGCTTGACGTTGGGGATTTTGTTTATACGACCGGTGACACGCACCTATACTCCAATCATTTGGAGCAGGTTGATGAACAATTGTCGCGTACGCCGAAACCATTGCCGATGCTGAAAATCGCAGCGGGTGAAAAGTCCGTCTTTGATCTGGAAGTGGAAGACATCGCGATCGAAGGGTACGATCCACATCCGCGCATAAAAGCGCCGGTAGCAGTTTGAAGTTATTGACATGAATAGATAGGGGGAGACAAAATGATTTCATTGATGGTAGCGCACGATCCAGGGCTAGTCATTGGCAAAGACAACCAATTGCCGTGGCATATACCGGAAGATTTGGCCTATTTCAAAAAACATACAGTCGGTAAAGGCATGGTCATGGGGCGCAACACGTACGAGTCGATCGGCCGTCCGCTGCCCAAGCGCCGCAATATCATCGTCACCCGAAACAAAGATTATCAGGCAGAAGGCGCAGACGTCGTGCACTCGATCGATGACGCGATTCGCTTGGCGGAAAGAGTACACGATGAAGTGATGGTGATTGGCGGGGAGCAGATTTTCCGTTCGGTGCTGCCGATTGCGGACCGCCTGTATATCACGTTGATCCACAAGAAATTTGAAGGGGATACCTATTTCCCGGAATACGGCGAAGAATGGCAACTCGTGTTGGAGTCGGAACAGCAAATGTCAGGAGATATCCCCTTTTCCTATTTGGTTTTTGAACGAAAGGAACGGTCATGACACTATGTATAATTCTTTAAGGACCTTTTCGTATTTATTCGGCTATTTGCCAGTGGCGGCGGTCAATTTAAAAAAATTCCAGGCTAGAAAAAAGGACATGGAACCTGCCGACTACGATGCGCTGATCCATTCAGAACCGCAAAAATGGGCAACGGGCATCATGAAAAGGACCAAAAGCGAAATCACGGTAACCGGCTTGGAAAACTTGCCGGAAGGCCCAGTGCTTTTCGTGAGCAATCACGAAGGTAATTTTGATATTCCTGTGCTCCTGTCTTCCATACCGAAGCCATTTGGCTTTATTTCGAAAAAAGAAGTTAAGAAATTCCCGGTCATTCCTACTTATATGGAAGAAATGAACTGCGTGTTTCTGGACCGCAGCGACCGCAGAAGTGCGCTGAAATCGATCGGTGATACGGTCGAGAAGCTGCAGCAAGGCCATTCAATTCTCATTTTCCCGGAAGGCACCCGGAGCAAAGGCGAGGGGCTGGGGGAATTCAAGGCGGGCTTTATGCGCATTGCGAAAGATTCCGGCGCGCCGATCGTGCCGATTGCGATCAAAGGCACCTCTGAAATCATGGAAAAGAATGATAATAAAGTGAAGCCCGGCAACGTGGCCGTGCAAGTATTGGTTCCGATTTCTGCCGAAGCCATTGCGCAAGAAGACGCGAAAGCGATGGTGGCTATTGTCCGTTCCCGCATTGAAAAGGCATTAGCTGCAAGCCTCGGCTGATGGTCGAACCCCCAAAACCATTCGGCGCATTGAAGAAATTGTTTTGGAAAAGCCCATATAAGGAATTGACTATATATCTTGGTGAAGAGGAGTGATTTCATGTCAAAAATTCATATTGTTACGGATTCAACTTCAGATTTAAGGCCCGATTTGATCGAAAAATATAATTTACATGTCGTGCCTTTGAATATACTTATAGACGGCAAGACCTATTTGGACCGGGTGGATCTGCAGCCGAAGGAATTCCTGGAGCTAATGGAAAAATCATCCGAGCTGCCGAAAAGTTCCCAGCCAGCTCCTGGCGTTTTTAAGGAATTATACGATCGCCTGGGTGAAAACGGCGACCAAGTATTATCTATCCACATGACTGGCGGGATGAGCGGGACGGTTGAATCGGCTCGCACAGCTGCAAAATTATCGGATGTGGATGTCACGGTCATCGATTCGAGATACATTTCGTACGCACTCGCTTTCCAAGTGATCGAAGCCGCTGAAATGGCGGCCCAGGGCAAAACGATGGAAGAAATTGTTGCGCGCTTGGATCATGTTCGCGAAAACACAAAACTTTTTGTCGTCGTCGATACGCTGGATAATCTCGTAAAGGGTGGCAGAATCGGCAAAGGCCGTGCCATGATCGGCTCGTTTTTGAAGATCAAACCAATCGCTTCATTGGACGGTGGAGAATATACACCGGTAGCAAAAGCGCGGAGCTATAAACAAGTCGTCCAGTATTTGATGAACGATTTTACAGAACGGACTGCGGGGAAAATCATCAAAGGTGTCGGACTCGTCCATGCAGAAGGCCTTGCGATGGCGGAACCGCTTCGTGAAAAAATTGCTGAAAGCGGTTTTACGGACATCAAGTTCGATTACACGACGCCTGTCATTTCAACTCATACCGGCATCGGCGCCATCGGCTTTATGTTTTATACGGAATAAAAGAAAGACATTCCAGAAAAGGGGAGAAAGCATTTGAAACGCATCCTGTTTATTGTCCTTTTGACTGCGGTAATGTTAACCGGATGCAGCTCGTCTTTCATTTTCGGAAAAGAAGAAGCGACACCCCGTGAACCTGCCGCATTTACTAATTATTATGTGCCGCCAAATTTCGTGCCGGATGCACTGGTTATCACAGCTGTCGGCGATTCGCTTTCACAAGGCGTCGGTGATATCGAGAACCGGGGCGGTTATGTTGGCAGAGTTGCAACAGAGATAAGCGGCTGGCCGGGTGTCCGCAATACGATTGTTGACAATACGGCAAAGCGCGGGCGTCGGAGCGACCAGCTGCTGGCGATGTTCCAAAAAGAGACATTGACCGGGCCATTGACAGAAGCGGATTACGTCATGATGACAATCGGCGGAAATGATGTTATGCGGATTGTCAAACGTGACCTTTTCGCTTTGAATATCGAATCATTCATGGATGAACTGGTGTTGTATGAAAACCGCTACCGGACGATCTTCGCTTCCATCCGCTCCATCAACCCTACTGTACCTATCATTGCCCTCGGGATTTATAACCCTTTCTCGCTAGTCACCGACGAAGTCGAGGAGTTTGAAGAGATTATTCAGGCATATAACGATACAATGGAAGAAATAGTGGAAGATGACCCATTGGCATGTTTTGTGCCTGTCAGTGATTTGTTCGAAGGCAATGAAAACCTGGTCTACCATTCGGATTATTTCCATCCGAACAGCAAAGGCTATGATTTGATGAGCGACCGGGTACTTGAACGGATGGCTGAATGTGGTTTCAGCTCCCAAGAATAAGGAAGTGAAGATAGATGAAATTATGGCGCCTCGCGTTTTTTATATCACTTAGCTTAAACCTGTTGGCAATTATCGCGTTTTTTATGATAATCACCATGCCTGCTAAAGGGCATAGTTTGACTGTTTCTGAAGCGGCGCCAATTGAAGCGGGCAGCGGCAATTCACTGATCATCAATGTCACCAAAGCGGATTTCGAGGGGCTTGCGAACACTTATATCCAGCGGGAGATGGCGAATTCCCCTGTCCCTTTGGCATTGGCGGTCAACGGTGACGTTAGTTTGTCGTCGGAATTGAAGATTTTTTCAGTGCCGTTGCCGATTCTGTTAAGGTTCGACCCTGTCGTGCAGCCAGATGGCAATTTGTTATTGGTCCAAAAATCAGTGGAAGTCGGGTTGCTGGATATTCCACCCGAATCAGCGCTGAAATTATTGCGTGATTCAGTGGAACTGCCTGATTTCATGTCGGTATCACCGGGCGAGGAAACGGTTTTGCTGAAACTATCGGAAATTCCGATTGACAACGGTGTGGCAATTCGTGCAACTTCCTTTAATTTAGAGGAAGATGATATCCGGCTTGAAGTGAGAATTAATCAATAAGAATGGAGTGATTGAATGAAAACCGAAAAAGCGACATTCGCGGGCGGCTGTTTCTGGTGTATGGTCAAGCCGTTTGATTCCTATGAAGGCATCGAGTCGATCGTGAGCGGCTATACTGGCGGCGATTTGCCGAACCCGACTTATGAACAGGTGTGCTCAGAGACGACCGGCCATTACGAAGCGGTGGAAATAACTTTTCAGCCTGATGTTTTTCCATATGAGAAATTATTGGATATTTTCTGGACGCAAATTGATCCGACTGATGCGGGCGGCCAATTTTTCGACCGCGGCCAATCCTATCAAACGGCTATTTTTTATCATACCGAAGACCAAAAGCTGGCAGCTGAAAAATCGAAACAGGAATTGGATAATTCAGGAAAATATGAAAAGCCGGTCGCAACAAAGATTCTGCCAGCCAAACCGTTTTATTTGGCTGAAGAATACCATCAGGATTATTATAAGAAAAACCCTGCGCATTATAATCGTTATTCTGTCGGTTCAGGACGTGCAGGATTTATAGAAAAAAATTGGGGTGGACATTCATGAAGGAAGATTTGAAAGCGAAATTGACGCCGATGCAATACCACGTAACACAGGAAAACGGTACAGAACCTCCTTTCCAGGGAGAATACGACCAATTTTTTGAAGATGGCATCTATGTTGACATCGTTTCCGGTAAACCGCTATTCAGCTCGAAAGATAAATTCGACTCCCATTGCGGTTGGCCGAGCTTTGCCAAGCCATTGGAAAGTGCTGAGGTCAAAGAAACATTTGACACGAGCCATGGCATGAGACGAACGGAAGTCCGGAGCGCTTCAGCCGATTCGCATCTTGGGCACCTGTTCCCCGATGGCCCATCGTCACTCGGCGGGCTGCGCTACTGCATCAATTCAGCTTCTTTGCGGTTCATACCGAAAGACCAGCTGGACGCGGAAGGCTTATCCGAATACAAGCAATTGTTTGAATGACTAGATGCCCGGGCAGCTGTCCGGGCTTTTTATATGGCTAAAGAAATAATTTAACTTTTACACTGCTCCGGACGCTTTGGGCATGGTGCTCGCCCGCGGCAATAACACATGTGCTCCTGTCCATGTCCATGTCCCTGCAACGCTTCGCTAGCTTCGGGACATGAAAACCGTTGCAACGCTTCGCTAGCTTCGGGACAAAAAGTACGTTGCAGCACTGCGTGCTTCGCAGCTGTTTTGCGGAATATCGATAATGAATATTCATTAGTTCAACTTTTATAAAGTTAAAGTCAATCGCCAAACTATCTCAGAAGGAGGCTATTCGATGGACCGTTCTTTTTATCAATTCGCCTTGAAATACCGCGGCAAACTGGTCGAAGACGATTTTTCCAGATTTGCGGATGCCATGTTCCTGGATCATAGCTTTCCAAGAAGTTCCGGCAACTTCGAATTGCTTTCGCGTTATATTGAAGAGAAAGCCCATCCTGTCCTTAAGGCTTCCGCATTCGACGCCATATGGCAGGAATATGAAGAGCTTTAATGCAATGCGTTGCACAACATGGGAAAAAACAGTATGATTAGTACGACTAAAATAAAGTGAGGTTTTAACATGAGTGTTCATATTAATGCGAAAAAAGGCGATATTGCCGATACGATCCTATTGCCGGGAGATCCTCTCCGCGCGAAGTATATTGCTGAAACATTTTTAGAAGATGTTGTCCAATATAACGACGTCCGCAATATGTTCGGATTTACAGGCACTTACAAAGGCAAGCGCATCTCTGTCCAGGGAACGGGCATGGGTGTACCTTCGATATCCATCTACGTGACTGAATTAATGAACGAATATGATGTAAAAAAACTGATCCGCGTAGGCACTTGCGGTTCAATTCACAAAGATGTGAAAGTGCGAGATGTGATCATCGCACAAAGCGCTTCTACAGATTCAAAAATGAACGAAATCATTTTCAAAGGTATTTCTTATGCGCCAACAGCGGATTTCGATTTATTGCTGAAAGCGTATAATGCAGGTTTGGAAAAAGGCTTGAGCCTGCGCGTCGGGAATGTATTTACTGAAGACGTATTCTATAACGACCATGCAGAACATGAAAAATGGGCGGAATATGGAATTCTGGCATTGGAAATGGAATCTTCAGCACTTTATACACTTGCAGCTAAATACGGACGCCAAGCATTGTCGATCTTGACAGTAAGCGACCACTTGCTAACGGGTGAAGTGACAACTTCCGAAGAACGCCAAACTACATTCAACGACATGATCATCGTTGCACTCGAAGCGGCTATCCAAGAATAAAGTTTGAAAGTGATCCACTGTATTTAGGGCTTATAGCGGAAAAGACTGTTCAGGCAGTCTTTTTCTTTTAATATTAACCAAAGCTTGATAAAATCGAGACAGCATGAATGGCATTAATGAAAGTGGTGAAAGTAATGGATGAAAAGCGCCCGGGTGAAGATCAAGAACAGGCCCCGCCAGTTGAAGAAAAACCGTCCCATTTTATTCGGATGAAGACATTCTATTTTATAATGCTTGTGTTCACTTTGATTCTTTTTACGGCAGGACTGACCGTCTTTGCTTTGACTTTCGGAGATGAAAAAGCGGTAGAAGTCAATTCCCCAGAGCGGAGAGAGTTCCAAAAGCTGTATACAGCTTATGATCAGCTCCAAAACGAATATTACGAAGATGTCGACAGCAACAAACTCATCAATGGCGCCATCAATGGCATGATCGAGTCGCTGGATGACCCTTATTCGGATTATATGAACGAAGAAGAAGCTTCGCAGTTTATGGAAGGGATATCATCCAGTTTCCAAGGCATAGGAGCGGAAGTGCAAGAACGCAACGGCTTTATCAATATCGTTGCGCCGATCAAGAATTCACCTGCTGAAAAGGCCGGCCTCAAACCGGGCGACAAGATTACTGAAGTTGATGGAGAAAGCATCCAAGGATTTAGTGCATCCGAAGCAGTCATGCTGATCCGCGGTGAAAAAGGCACGGAAGTGACATTGACGCTGCAGCGGGGTGAATTGGCGGATCCAATCGAGATAACGATTGTCCGCGATGAAATTCCGATCGAAACGGTCTACGCGGAAATGATCGGCGATAACGTCGCCCATATCCAAGTGACCAGCTTCTCTGAAAATACGTATGATGAATTGCTGAAGGCAATGGCAGACATGGAAGAACAAGGTATGGAAGCAATGGTCATGGATGTCCGTCAAAATCCGGGCGGTTTGCTGACCACTGCGCTTGAAATATCGGACCTTTTCATCGAAGATGGCAAAGAGATGTTCGAAGTGCAGGCTAAAGGCGAAGAACCTGAAATCTACATGTCTTCAGCAGTCGATAAAGTGAAAGTCCCTGTGACGCTCTTGATCGACGGAGGAAGTGCTTCAGCTTCTGAAATTCTGGCTGGAGCGATGAGCGAATCGGCAGACGTCAAGCTTGTCGGTGAGAAAACGTTCGGCAAAGGAACTGTCCAGACTGCCAACGATTTGACAGACGGCTCGAACTTGAAATTCACTACTGCCAAATGGCTGACGCCAGACGGCAACTGGATCCATGAAAAAGGGATCGTGCCTGATGTAGAAGTGCCGTTGCCTGCTTATGCTTCACTATCAGTTTTGGATCCATCTGTTGAATTGAAGGATGGCACCATTTCCGAGCAAGTGAAGACAGCTGAGCAAATGCTTGAGGCACTTGGCTATGAAGTCGGTAAAGTTGATGGCGTGTTTGAAGCCGAGATGGAAAAAGCGGTTGAAGCTTTCCAGGAGGAAAATGAACTGGAAACTACGGGCGTGCTGACAGGCGACACGGCATTTGCAGTGATGGATGAACTGCGCCAGAAAATAGAAGAAGATGATCCTCAGCTTCTTGAAGCCAAAAAAATCATTATAGAAGAAGCGGGCATAAAAGTGAAGCCTGCTGAAGAAGATAAAGAAGAAGACACGAAAGAGTAACATGAGGGCCCGCGGCAGCGGGCCTTTTCTTACGCCATGATATCAAGAGGGGGATTCGATGAAAGATGTATATTTGTTCAGCGGGTTTTTGGGAAGCGGAAAAACCACGCTGCTGAAGCATATTATCCAACAAGTGAAAGACCAAGGGCTGGTTCCTGCAGTCTTTATGAATGAGCTGGGTGAGATGAATTTCGATTCCAATGAAATCGGAGACGGAGTGCCCCAAAAAGAATTGCTGGATGGCTGTATCTGCTGCACCGGCTCAGAAAAATCGGAAGCACAGATTCAGACGCTTTTGGCTGAAGAGGAATTCGATGTGCTGCTCATTGAAACGACTGGCGCAGCCCATCCGGTTGAAGCGCTTGATGCGATCTTTTCACCGCTTTTTGCTGAACGTTTGAACTTCAAGGGAATCGTAACGGTGGCGGACAGCAAACGCTGGCTGGACCGCGGCAAGCTGTCTCCGCAGATCCGGTCGCTATATCTAGAACAGATTCGCCACGCTGACCTGATCCTCGCGAATAAGATGGACTTGCTGTCGGAGGAAGAACAAAGCAAAGTGACTTATGAAATACAGTCCTTGAACCCTTCTGCGCAAATTATCCAGACAGTGCAGGCGAAAGTGCCGCTGGCTGCCCTTGAAAAAATCGCAGCCTCTGTTCCTGGGGAGGTCCATAAAGCACCGATATCAAAACTGAATCTTAATGCCCAAGTGCTGCATTTTGATGCACCAGTCAAACGCGAAACTTTTGAACAATGGCTGCGTGCGCTGCCGGAATCGGTATTTCGCATAAAAGGCTACGTGCCGCTAGAAGGCGACAAGTACCCGCATGCGTTCCAATATGCTTACGGGATGGCGCAATGGCTCCCGGAATACATGAAAATGCGGCCTCAGATTGTGGTCATCGGTGAAAATCTGGAAGAAGTGAAGCTTCCGTGATCGAAGCATACCGGAAATTATGGCCAAGCCGGAGCGGCACCAGCTCGATTCAAAGCATTAAAGAGCTGGAACAAAAGATCCAGATTGAATTAAATGATGAACTGACTCATCCGAGAGTCCGAAAATCTAGACAGGAAAAACTGGACTTAGCGCTTCAGCGCATTGCCGATTCCGACCTGGCAATAGAAGAAAAAGCCGATTTGGCCCAGCTATACAAAAAGATTGCAGCCCATAATTGAGCTGCAATCTTTTTGTTATTAGGAAATTGTGTTTCAGTAAGCCGATATTCCGCAAAACAGCCCCGCTTTCCTGCGGGCTTGCGCCGAACTAACTCGTGTTAGCGCCCGAGTGGATTTCGACACTTCGTCGCTACGCTGCCCCGCGGGAGTCGGAACTGTTTTGCTCCATATCTGGAAAATAGAAAGAAAGTGCTGGAAGTGTATTTTAAGGTACTTTAATATTAATAATAGTTCTTTAATAAAAAATATCTTTGACTGTAGCGGAAGGCGGCGACTCCAGCGGGCAAAGCCTAAGCTGAAGGCCCCACAGGAAACGAGGTTTGCAGAACCTCGTTTCCGACGAAGCTAGCGAAGCGATGCAGGAGCACCTCTTTTTCTAGCGACGAGGAGACTGAAGCTAGGCGCGCGGAAAGCGTCCGACTGAAGCGAAATGAAAAGATTTGTTAACCCAAAAAAGATTGCAGCTCAGGGTTGAGCTGCAATCTTTTTTTGTATAGCGATTAAGCGGATGGATAAAGTGGCTGCTCCGACGGTTAGTCCGACGATTAAGCCGATCCAATAGCCGAATGGGCCGAAGCCCGTGTAGCTGGCTAGCAAATAGCCGACTGGCAAACCGATGACCCAATAGGAGATGAGCGCCATGATGAACGTGATATTCACGTCCTTATAGCCTCTCAAAGAACCTTGCACCGGTGCCTGGATTGCATCAGACAATTGGAAAAGGGCGGCAAATATCAAAAACTGGATGGCCAGTTCGATTACTGCCGGGTCCCTTGAATACAGCTCGGCAATGGGTTCCCTCATGAAAAACAGGATAGCCGAAGAGATAAAGCTGAATATGATGGCAGAACTTACACTGAGCCAGCTGTAGGTCTTCGCATCGCCGAAGCGCTTGGCGCCGACTTCGAAGCCGACAAGAATCGTGGCACCCATGGATATACTGAGTGGCAGCATGTAAAGCAAGGACGTGAAGTTGATCGCGATTTGATGCGCGGCAATCGTGATGGTGCCGTATGTGCTCATCATCAGCGTCACTGCAGAAAAGATGCTAGTTTCCGCGAACAAGGAAATGCCGATCGGGATGCCGATCAAGGAAATTTCCTTGAAGCGGAGCAATGAAATTTTCGGCCATTTTGTGAAGATGAAAAAGTCTTTGAACGGTTTTTGCGTATGGACAATCCACACTGCGATTAGCAGCACGAGCCAGTACGTGATGGCGGAAGCGAGTCCGGCGCCGGCGCCGCCAAGTTCAGGAAAGCCCCAATTGCCAAAGATGAGCAAGTAATTGAAGAAGATATTGATCGGCGCAGACAGGAGCGAAATGATCATGGAGACACGGGTCGCGCCGAGTGCGTCAATATAAGAGCGCAGCGTATTGTAAACGAACAAAGGCACAACCCCGAAACTCAATGCGAAAATATATTCGGAGGCCACCGCTTCAACCGTGGGTTCCAGTTCCATGAATCCTAGAAGATTGTCAATGGATGTTAAAAAGAAGATAAAGACGATGACGGCCAGGATGATCGATAAGTAAATGCCTTGCTGGACTGCCTCTTTTACTTCTTTTTTTCTTTTGGCCCCCATCAATTGTGCTACAATTGGAGTAATGGACATCAATATTCCAGCTAATCCGATGTAAACGGGAAACCAGAACGAAGAGCCGATGGAAACGCCGGCCAAATCTTCGGTCCCGTATCTTGAAGTCATATAGATATCGAAGAATGTCACCAAATACATAGCGACTTGTGTCACTAAAATGGGGACGACGATTTTCCATAGCATTTGAAGTTTCTCTGAAGTGTTAGTGGTTTCGAACATGATATTCCTCCAATATTCCTAAGCGAAGTTAATAAATAAATTTAAGTATAGCATATAAGGCGGCCCATTGAGGCGGCCTTCCGTAAAGACAGACAAGCAATTTCAATACGAGAGAGTAGGACTGAAAAAATGAAAAACAGAACGATTTTATTAACTGGCGGCGGAACTGCCGGGCACGTATCTTTGAACCAGGCATTGATTCCGGAATTGGTGAACATGGGCTTTAATGTTGAATACATCGGATCTAAAGAAGGCATCGAAAGTGAACTAATCCCTGAATCTTTCCCGGACGTTCCTTATCACGCGATTTCCAGCGGAAAGTTGCGCCGGTATTTTTCCGCCAAAAACTTTTCCGATCCGATTCGGGTGGGGGCAGGACTTGTACAGGCGCTCAATATCATCCGGAAAACAAAGCCTGCGGCAATTTTCTCCAAAGGCGGATTCGTTTCTGTGCCAGTTGCGATGGCGGGCAAATTGCTGTCAATCCCTGTGATCATCCACGAGTCGGATGTCACGCCAGGTCTTGCCAATAAAATTGCGATGCCATTTGCCAACCACATCTTCACGGTGTTCAAAGAAACGCTCAATCATGTGCCAAAAGAGAAATCGACGTGCACAGGGTCAGTCATACGCAGCGAATTGATGGACGGCTCTGCGGCGAAAGGCAAGGAAATCTGCAATTTCAATAACGACTTGCCAGTTTTGCTGGTAATGGGCGGAAGCCAAGGTTCGGCTGTTATCAATGATGCAATCCGTTCGAACCTTTCGGAATTACTGAACCAATACAATGTCATCCATCTGTGCGGCAAAGGCAATGCCGACGATACGCTAATGGATTTGCCGAATTATGTCCAATTCGAATACGTAACCCATGAATTGCCGCATTTGCTCCACATGACCGATTTTGTCGTTTCGCGCGCTGGCTCGAATTCGATATTTGAATTTTTGGCATTGAAAAAGCCGATGCTGCTCATTCCATTATCAAAATTGAAAAGCCGCGGCGATCAAATTTTAAATGCCCGTTTATTCCAGCAGCAAGGCTTTGCGCATGTCGTGGAAGAAGAGGACTTGACGCCGGAACGCTTCCTGGCTGAAATGCAGAAATTGCAAATGGATGAAGACTTGCTAGTGGATAATATGGCAAACGCTGAACCGCCGAAGACCGCATATGAAATGGCTAAGCTTGTCGCTGCACATACAAAGAATTAATAGAGGTGATGGCAATGGAACTTAAGTTGATGAAAGTACATGGCTCCATGAATACATTTTATCTTTACGAAGGTTTGAACCGTTCCGATTATGGACGGCTCGCCGAAGAGTTGTGTAGATTGGATCCGGAAGCCGACGGGCTGCTGGCGGTCCTGCCGTCAACATCCGCAAACGCGCAAATGCGCGTGTTCAACAAAGACGGCTCGGAAGCCTCCATGTGCGGCAATGGACTACGCTGTGTGGCGCGCTATGTTTGTGAGCGCGACGGGTTGGAGAAGGCTGTCATTGAAACGATGAAAGCGGATCTGAAAGTGCAAAAACAAGCAACGGATGGTGGTATTGCAATGTATGCGGTGGAGATCTCACCGGTTTCATTTAAGTTGGCTGATTTGCCGATGGCCTATGAGAACAACGAAGAATGGATTTTAAAGCCGCTGCCGTTTATTTCTGAAACGATTCTTTTCACAGCAGTGGCAGTGCCCAATCCCCATTTGATCGCCATTGTTCCGGCTGAGCTGCAAAAAGGCGGTTCGCATCAACGGAAATGGGCAGAATTCCTCAATGGTCCGAATGAGTATTTTTCGGATGGCGTCAATGTAAGTTACGTCACGAAAGTCGACAACGGCATTTTTGTGAAAACATTTGAACGAGGCGTCGGATTCACCAATGCCTGCGGAACAGCGATGACTGCTTCCGCTTTAGTAGGCTGCCTAGCTGGGCTTGTGCCATATGGAGACGTTTCTGTCTTCAATCCGGGGGGAATGGTGAAGTGTTCAGTTAAAGAGTCACAAGACGGTTATTCACTGCGTTTGGCGGGGAATGCCACTTATCTCTCCAACCACCATTTCTTGTGGGAAGAGGAAGGCGCAAATAGCGGTTTCGAGTCATCAGAGCCTCTTGAAGAGCAACGCCAGTACGAAACTTTCATAGCGAAAACATCAACGATTAGCGGACAATTCGAGTAAGGGAAAAGAGAGATGTTCATGCGGGGGCCTTTTACGAAGAAGCAATTAGATATGCTGTATGGAAAAACCGACAGCCTGATTTATTTCATGAGGCAAACGGAGGGTACGTATCAATATGAATACGTGAATTCGGCGGTTCGGGAAGTGTTCCAGAAAGATTTGACGGGTTCAAGTTTAGATGAAGTCATGCCACCCCTTTTGGCGGCGGACATCAAGGAGCAGTATAGAACTGCGCTGCAGCTTGATGCCGTCCATACATATAGGGACTATAATTTGTTCAGTGAAGACAACGCTACGAACGAGACTTGTATCACGACAATGGAACATGAAGGTGAGATTTTTGTGCTGGCTGTTTCCAAGAATGTCGCCAAGCAGAAAAAGGTCGAAGAAGAATATCTATTCTACCAATCGCTTGTGCACAATTCGGTTGACCCGATGTTGATGATTACCTCGGAGTTTATCGTCTTTGACATGAACTTAGCCTATATGAAAACGTTTGGCGTGGAGAAAAACGATTGGGTCGGAAAGCCTTACGGCGATCTGCCATTTGTGGACGAAGAGACGTTCAACTACGTGTTATCGGAACTAAACAGCTTTAAAACTCACCGTGACGCGAAGCCGCTGTTCATCAAAAGGAAGAAGCGAGACGGAGAGGATGCTCTTTATTCGGCGAATTATTCCCCTATCATGGAAGGCGGGGAGATTCGGGCATTTCATATCATTTTGCGTGAGTTGACGACGGAATACCAATTAAAGCATGAGTTGAAGAAAACCGAACACATTCTAGAGAGTTATAAAAAAGCGCTTAATTATGCAGCTTTGGTGGCAATCTGGGACACATCGGGAGTCATCAAGTTTATCAACGATAATTTCAAAGGCACGACCGGCTATGAAAGGGAAGAAATGCTGGGTAGGCATATTTCCACAGTCGGCAAAGCGGTCATTGCATCAGAACAGTATGATGACATCCGGAAAGTCGTGCTGTCCGGCAGCATATGGCGGGGTGAATTGAAGAGCTTGAAAAAGACTGGGGAATTTTTCTGGATCGACACGACTATTATCCCGTTATCCGGTGAAAAAGGCGACACGGGGCAAATGCTCGCGATCATGTTCGACATCACAGACAGAAAACAGCTGGAAGAGCAATTGCATTTCATGGCCTACCACGACAGTTTGACGAAATTGCCGAATCGCATGTCGATTGTCCGAAAGTTTGGGGAGATGAAAGCGGAGGCAGATTTGAATAATAAGCAAATTGCCATAATCTACATGGACGGCGATGACTTTAAATCGGTCAATGACCAGAACGGCCATGAAGTGGGGGATGAGTTCATCTACCGCTTCGGCCAGGCTGTCCAGAAGAGCATTCGCAAACAGGACATGGCGGCACGCATAGGCGGCGACGAATTTTTAATCGCTTTGTCCGGCCTGGATCCGCTGCAGGCAGTGGAACAGACCCGTCAAATAATCGAGCGGATCAAGGCGTCGCTGGAGCGGGGTTGGGAAATCGGGGATGTACATTTTTCCCCTACTGCAACTATAGGCGTATCACTGTACCCCACCCAAGGGGAAACGATGGATGAACTTGTAAATAAAGCTGATCATTCGCTTTATATCGCCAAACGGCAAGGCAAGAATTCAGTGTTAATTTATAGGAATGAGCACTTGGAAACCTTGGAACAGTCCAATTGAAGGTATATCGCATCGATGAAATCGCTTTCATTTCTATTATGTGAATCTTTTCACGCAAAAGCTTTGTTTTTGTAACTGGAAGTAGTAAGATTGATATGGAAATTTGTTCTTCAACCGTTGAAGCGCCTTCTGCTTTATGTCTAGTGGGATGCGTGATAAAATACGGAAGATACACATATACTAAAAGTGACTGCCTAGAGGCAAAAAGTTGGAGGTTTTTTAAATGTCTACCAATTATTCAGAAGAAAAATCACCATGGAGTTCCATTTCCGGGCCAAACCTTGGCTATGTGATGGAAATGTACGATTTATACCAGCAATCTCCAGAGTTGCTCGATCCGGAATTTGCTGAGATGTTCAAGCAGTATGGCCCTCCTGCAGAAGCGGAGCAGGCAACTGCTGCGCCAGCTAAAAGTGCAGCAGCGAGCGTCGATACTAACAAATTTGGTAAAGTCCTGGCAGCAATCCAGCTGGCAGAAGCAATCCGGTCACATGGCCACCTTGCATCGGATATCTATCCGTTAAAAGACCAGCCAAAAGATTCTTCGCGGTTGGAAGCTTCTGCATACGATCTGACTGACCAGGATCTGAAAGAAGTTCCGGTATCGCTTCTTCTTGAGGATGCGCCGGCAGAAGTGACAAACGGTTTGCAGGCAATCGACTATTTGAAATCGCTTTACACTGATAAAGTTGCTTTTGAATTCTCGCATATTGTCCAGCCACAGGAACGCAGCTGGATCCAGTCGAAAATCGAAGCAGGGGAACTTAAACCGTCCTTTGCGGCTGATAAAAAGAAAGAAATCTTGGATCTTCTGACACGCGTTGAAGGTTTCGAGAAATTCGTCCACCGGACATTCGTCGGGCAAAAACGGTTTTCAATCGAAGGGGTCGACTCTTTAGTCGTCTTGATCGATGAGCTTGTCCGCATGTCGGAAGCCAAAGGCACAGAGAAAATAATGATCGGGATGGCTCATCGCGGTCGTTTAAATGTGCTTACGCATATATTGAACAAACCTTATGAAATGATGTTCGCTGGTTTTGCGCACGTACCGGATGAAACGTTCTTGCCGGAAGACGGCTCTGTTCAAATTACAAAAGGCTGGTTCGGCGATGTGAAATACCATATGGGAGCTTCTTATACATCATCGAATGGCACGAACATTAAACTTGCATATAACCCTTCCCACCTTGAAATTGTCAGCCCGATTGTTGCAGGCTATACACGCGCAGCACAGGAATTGACCAATCAGGCAGGGGCGCCCGTCATTGATTCGAAGAAAGCTTATGCGATCCTCGTGCACGGCGATGCCGCATTCCCTGGACAAGGAATTGTTACGGAAACATTGAATTTCAGCCGCATCCGCGGTTACCAGACTGGCGGTTCTGTACATATCATCGCCAATAACCTGATCGGCTTCACGACAGAGCAATTTGATTCAAGATCGACGCATTATTCTTCAGATCCTGCAAAGGGCTTTGAAGTACCGGTCATCCACGTCAACGCCGACCACCCGGAAGAAGTGGTCGCTGTTGCGCGCCTGGCTTTTGAATACCGCGAAAAATTCGGCAAAGACATATTGGTCGACCTAGTCGGCTATCGCCGCTATGGCCATAACGAGATGGACGAACCGCTTGTGACGAATCCGATGATGTATCATGGCGTCCATGAGCACGCTACTGTTCGCGAACTATACGGACAACAATTATCTTCTGAAAATGTACTGACTGAAGATGAAGTCAAAGCGCTTGATGCGGATACTCAAAAGTTGATGCAGGCGGCTTACGATAAAGTGAAAGAAAGCAAGTCGGAAGAAACGCACGAAATCAAAATCCCGGAAGCGGTATTGAATGGCTTTCCTGAAGTCCCGACTGGAGTCGGCCGTGAATCATTGGAAAAAATGAACCACGAACTTCTGACATGGCCAAGCGAGTTTTCTGCTTTCAGTAAATTGGCGCGCATCCTCAAACGCCGCGAAGAACCTTTCAACGGCAAAGGAAAGATCGATTGGGCGCACGCTGAAACTTTGGCGTTTGGTTCCATCATCCAAGAAGGCACACCGGTCCGTTTGACTGGGCAAGACGCGCAGCGCGGAACTTTCGCGCACCGCCATCTTGTTCTCCACGATGATAAAACAGGCGAAGAGCTTGTCCCGTTGCACCATATTTCAGAAGCGAAAGCTTCGTTTGTCGTGCACAACAGCCCATTGAGCGAAGCTTCAGTAGTCGGCTACGAATATGGCTATAATGTCGAGAACGACAAGGCGTTGGTCATTTGGGAAGCGCAATACGGCGATTTCGCCAATATGGCGCAGATGATGTTCGATCAGTTCATTTCATCGAGCCGCTCGAAATGGGGACAAAAATCCGGCTTCGTCATGCTATTGCCGCATGGCTATGAAGGACAAGGACCTGAGCATTCAAGTGCACGCCTAGAAAGATATCTTCAAAACGCCGGTGAAAACAACTGGACGGTAGCGAACCTTTCAAGCGCGGCAAATTATTTCCATATCTTGCGCCGTCAAGCGAAAATGCTTGGAGATGAATCGATCCGTCCGATGATTATCGTGACGCCGAAATCCCTTTTGCGCCATCCACTAGTTGGTGCGGAAGTCGAAGATTTGGCTGACGGCCAATTCCAGACGATCATCGAGCAGCCTGGAATGGGCACGAAAGAGAAAAAAGTGGAACGCATCTTGTTTGCAAGCGGCAAAATGGCTATCGATTTGGCTGAGCGGGTAAAAGACGGCAAAGGTTTCGACTGGGCGCATATCGTCCGCGTGGAACAATTGTATCCATTCCCTGCTGAGAAAATCCAAGCGATTATCGACCGTTACCCGAACGCCAAGGAATTGGCGTGGGTACAGGAAGAGCCGAAAAACATGGGTTCTTGGACATTTGCAGAACCATATTTGCGCGATATTGCAGACGGCAAAGATGTGGCTTATTACGGGCGCATCAAGCGTTCAAGCCCTGCAGAAGGCGACGGCGAATCGCATAAAGCGGAGCAAGGCCGGATCCTTGACGCAGCATTGTCAAATAAAACTGATTTATAAAAAACAGGGCAGAACCTGTTGAATTGATAAGCACCGAATCGGACTTTAATGGCCTCAGGAATCTGCTTCTCAGCGGTTTTCATGCGGGTCGTTAAAGCGAGATATTCTAAGGAGGAATTTTTTGTGGCAGAGATTAAAGTACCTGAATTAGCAGAATCGATTACAGAAGGAACAATCGCACAATGGCTCAAACAGCCAGGCGATACAGTGGAAAAAGGCGAATTCATCGTTGAACTGGAAACGGATAAAGTCAATGTTGAAGTCATTTCTGAAGAAGCTGGCACTGTGCAGGAATTATTAGCGCAAGAAGGCGACACGGTTGAAGTAGGCCAAGTCATCGCAATCGTTGGAGCTGGTTCAGGCGCTGCAGCTGAAACTGAAACTAAAGCGCAAGAGCCTGCGAAAACGGAAGAAACGGCTAAAGCTGAAGCTCCTGCAACGCAAGAAGCACCAGCGGCTGAAGAGCAATCTTCTACTGACCGCACAATCGCCAGCCCAGCTGCCCGTAAATTGGCACGTGAAAAAGGCATAGACCTTGCTGCGATTTCTCCTGTAGACCCGATGGGACGTGTACGTGTCCAAGATGTTGAGGCACATGCCACGAAACCGGCAGCGAGCGCATCTGCACCTGCTGCTAAAACGGTAGCGAGCGCATCTGCTGCACCTTCCTCTGATGAAGAAAGCGGACGCGTTGTACGTGAAAAAATGTCACGCCGCCGCCAGACAATTGCAAAGAGATTATTGGAAGTTAAACAATCGACTGCGATGCTGACGACGTTCAATGAAATCGATATGACGAATGTCATGGCGCTGCGCAGCCGCAAGAAAGACCAATTCCTGAAAAACAACGACGTTAAGCTTGGTTTCATGTCGTTCTTTACAAAAGCAGTAACAGCAGCATTGAAAAAATACCCATACGTCAACGCTGAATTGGACGGCACAGATGTCCTATTGAAGCAATTCTTCGATGTCGGCATTGCCGTTTCAACTGAAGAAGGTCTTGTTGTACCGATTGTCCGTGATACTGACAAGAAAAACTTCGCTGAAATCGAAAAATCGATTGGCGAGCTGGCAACAAAAGCCCGTGACAAAAAACTTTCAATCGCTGATATGACTGGTGGTTCGTTCACTATCACGAACGGCGGCGTATTTGGCTCATTATTGTCTACGCCAATCTTGAACGGTACACAAGTCGGGATCCTTGGCATGCACACCATCCAAAAACGCCCGATTGCTGTTGGCGATGCAGTTGAAATCCGCCCAATGATGTACGTTGCACTTTCTTATGACCACCGTGTCATCGATGGCAGCGATTCAGTCGGATTCTTGAAAATGGTCAAAGAGTTGTTGGAAAACCCTGAAGATTTATTGCTTCAAGGTTAATATTTTCATGAGTAGATGCCTCTGAATTGCAGAGGCATCTTTTTTTTGGGATGATAGTAGGTGAGAAGTGCCGAAAGGCGGCTGATGCCAATGGATTTATCCCGATTAATGGATTTAGTAATAGAATACGGCTATATCAGCATGTTCGCTTTCAACTGGCTGCTGCTGTTCGGCTTGCCAATTCCGAACGAAGCTGCTGCGGCATTTTCAGGCATGTTGACGGAAATCAGCTATTTTACGCCGATTTACGCATTCCTTGCGGCCTATTTAGGCCTGATTACAAGTAATACGTTTGCTTATGTGCTAGGCCGCATTCTGGGGCAGCGTTTGCTGCACCGATTGGAGAAAACGTGGCTGAACAAAACGATCGAACGCTTTTCCGCATTTTTGGACAAGCATGGCAAGATGGCGATATCGTTCAGCTTTTTCTTGCCTGGCATACGCTGGGCGATGCCTTATGTTGTCGGGGCGAACAGGTATCCATTCGGCCATTACGCGCTTTATGCGTACACTGCAGGCTTTTTGTGGATGTTCATCTACTTCAATATCGGGCGCACTTTCCCGTATGCCTATGAATCGATCATCAGTCATCTCCAAGGCTTTCTGTTGACTTTGTCTGTGCTGGTGGTTGCCGGTTCCGCAATCCGGTTTTTCTGGCTCTCAAAAAAGCAGCGAAGCTAAGTGGGTTTGAAATTTGCGCAGCATTTCCTTATACTGAAGTTTATAGACCAATAGAAAAGGATGATTTATGTGATTCACAATGAATGGCTTACAAAAGAAACGATCCGCACGGTGACATGCAAGCACACCGATGCAGCTAAATTCCTGGTTTCCAACGTATTGACCGCTGGAAAAACCTATGAAGTGAAAAATGAGACAGAAGAATTCCTTTTCGTTGTCGACAATACCGGAAAAGTTGGCGGATTCTACAAAACATATTTCGAATAAGAAAAGCGGAAACGGCCGTTTAGATTCGACAGGCAAGTTATGGTCAAATGTAATTTGGGTCATAACTTTGCGACGAAGCACGAAGTGCTGCAACGTAATTTAATGTCTCGAAGCTAGCGAAGCGTTGCAACGGGTTTTCATGTCTCGAAGCTAGCGTAGTGATGCAGAGACAGAGACAGAGACAGGAGCATATGTTTTTAGACAGACCAGCGAAGTGGCGGGTTTTCAGCCACACAGCTGGGTTGGCTTATGACCCGAGAATCTGGCCGTTAGAGCTAGCCAATAAAAAAAGCGACCGATGATGCATCATCGGTTTTTTTCGTGGAAAGAGGGGCTAATATGGATTTTATCGAAAAAGATCTTCAGAGCAGAAAAAACCGGGAACATCGTGGCTATGAAAAGCTTATTGCAGAAGGCGGATACATTTCGCCCGATGCTGATTTGTGGCACGATATCCTGTCGGCTGTGGTGCTCCGCAAGCCGGTGTTGTTGAAAGGGCCGACAGGAGCTGGCAAAACCAAGCTGGCAGAAAGCATTTCCTCCGCTTACGGCCAACCAATGCAGAGCATTAACTGCTCAGTGGATTTGGATGCAGAAGCGCTGCTCGGCTTTAAAACTTTGGTCCAGCATAAAGGGGAAAGCCGGATCGAGTTTATCGAAGGACCGGTTGTTACGGCGATGAAAAAAGGGCAATTCCTGTACATTGATGAGATCAACATGGCGAAACCTGAAACGCTGCCGATCCTCCACAGCGCACTTGACCATCGCCGAATGATGACGAATCCTTTCACAGGGGAAGTGATTGAGGCGCATCCTGATTTTGGTGTTATCGCCGCGATCAATGAAGGCTATATCGGCACGGCGCCGATGAACGAAGCTTTGAAAAACCGGTTTATCGCATACCCAATCCCTTATTTGGCGGGTGAACAATTGCAGCAGCTGTGGGACCGTGAATTTCCAGACGTCGATCCCGGCCTGAAACAATTCATACTACATCTGGCTGCGGATTTGATGAAGCAAGTGGAAAATGGACTGCTGTCAGAAGAAGCTGCGTCCATACGAAGCTTGCTTGACGCAACTGCGCTCGCTCAGCATATGGAACCGATGCGGGCGATCCGATATGCCATTGCGGAAAAACTTGAAGATGCTAGCGAACGGGAATTGTTCATGGATCTGGCCCATACTTGGAAGAAGTAGGTGAAGTGAATGGCTTCGGTCAACCGATTTATTCAATTCAATAATGAAACCATCGATACGAAACTGCTGCACGGGATGGAAATGCTCGCCTGTGCATTGGCTGATGCGCCGTACCTGAAAGTGACAACGCGCAAACTGGTGGAATTTCGCCCTTCGGAATCGGCGCTATCCATCAGTGTATTCTGGCGGCATCGGGCAAGGCATATTGAACGCCTGGGCACCAAATCGGATATCTATCTGATGGCCTCAGGATACTGGCGGGATTTTGATGTAGCCGCTTGGCGCACATTCATCAGCGACGAATCCACCCTGCCTGAATTGAAACAACAATTGCTGTTATGCGCGGAAGAATTCCGGCTGAGCGAAAAAGTCAAAAAGCTGCGTCCCGGTACTGCTGAAGCGTTTAAAATCCGCGAGGAGGCGTATGTCGGCTACCATAAAGACCGCTTTAAAGGAAATCGGCAGAAAGGCTTTGCGGCGGACGCTTTCCTGAATGCCGCCTATTTACGCTTGCGTAGCATCGACGCTGCAGATACGGAAGAATGGGAACCGCTGTTTTTCATGTGGACCAGAATGTTCGATGCCCAGTCGACTGCCGATTCTGCTGCGGTCGTAAGTGCGATGATGGACCGGCTGGAATTTTTATTTGAAGCGGATTTGGTCCACGGCTATTATACGTTCGGCGAAACAATCGGAAAAACCCAGCCCTTCCGCTACCATGAAGGAATCGAGCCCGACCAAAGCGGCGATGAAGAAAAGGTGAACACAATCGAGGAATGGTTCCAATCATGGCACAGGGAAACGGAACCTTCCGAATCGGCAGCGATGGAATTTGAACTTGAAGAAGGCGGTTCGGGCTATGCTGAAGGCGGCCGTGAAGAAGAAGGCAGCGGGGAAGTGGAGCATACCGCAAAAGGCGATTCGCGTGGCGAACACAAAGAAGACAATGCCGCAGAAGACCGTCAGATGGCGAGTGCTGCGAAACAAGCTGGCACGAAATTCGGCAATGCCAATGACCGCGTCGCCTATACGGAATCCCGCATCGAAATCATTGCAGGGCAGCGCGGCCAGATTGAAGAGTGGCGTCGCAAACAAGCGCCTTATGTAAAATCGCTGCTGCGCGAATTGAAAAAGCGCATGATGCAAAAACAGCAATCCGTCAGAACCAACTTGAATGCGGGAAGGTTGTCTAAGGACTTGTTGCCGCTCGTCATAGAAGACCGGCCAAAGCCATTCTACCGAAAATCAGCTCCGTCAAAGGAATTGGACGCTGTATTTTGCCTGCTGATTGATGGATCTGCCTCGATGATCGATAAATTGGATGAAACGAAACAAGCAGTCTTGCTGTTCCATGATGTTTTGCGCGGACTTGGCGTGCCGCATGAAATTGTGCTGTTTTACGAAGATGCTTACGAAGCGAGCGATGACCGCCAACCCAATTATTTTGAATGGCTGCACAAAATGGAGGATGGCGCACTTGATCATGCGGAGGCCATCGCGTCAATGGAAGCGCACGAAGACAACCGGGACGGCTTCGCAATCCGTTGGATGTCAAATCGCTTGCGCAGCCGCCAGGAAAAGCACCGCTTTTTGCTGGTCTTCTCGGACGGTGAGCCATCCGCCTATAATTACGCGGAAAATGGCATTGTTGATACAGCAGACGCCGTGGCGGAAGCGAAAAAGCAGAATATCGAAGTGCTGCACCTGTTCTTGAGCAACGGAGCGATTTCAGAAGAACAAGCGGCTTTTTACCGCATGATGTATGGCAATAAATCCGTCAGCGCCGACTCGCTCGAACATTTTGTCGAACAAACACTGCGGTTGCTGAAGCGGACGCTGCATTTAGTCATCCAATCAGTCTAAAAAAATTCCACATAAAAAACGGCTGGAGAAAAAGGAATCCCTTTTTCTCCAGCCGTTTTATGGTTAAAGCTAATATTTATTGCCTTCCCTATCATCCTGTATGGCAAGGAGGCGCTGCTTCAGATCTTCTTCCATGCGGCCAATTTCGATTTCTGCCGCTTTGCGGTTCTTGCGCCCCTCGGCTTGGATGCGAAGGGTTTCTTCAATCGTATTGAGCAAGTTTTCCTGGGTCTGCTTCAGGGTTTCGATTTCGACGATGCCACGCTCGTTTTCTTTCGCCGTTTCAATCGAGTTCACTTTCAGCATCTCAGAATTTTTCAACAGCAATTCGTTCGTTGTCGATGTCACTTGTTTTTGCGCTTCGACCGCTTTCATCTGACGATTCAACGTCAGCGCAATGGCAATCTGGTTTTTCCAAAGGGGAATAGACGTCATGATCGAAGACTGGATTTTCTCCGCCAGCGTCTGGTTGGTCTGCTGGATCATGCGGATCTGCGGCGCGCTTTGAATGGTGATTTGCCTCGACAATTGCAGATCATACAAACGTTTTTCCAAACGGTCGAGAAACTGCGCCATATCATTGACTTCCTGATACGCCATTTGGTCATTCGACAATTCCGCTTTCTTGCGCAAAGCAGGGATGGTTTCAGTCAGGATTTCATCGCGCTTTATCTCTGCGGCAGCAATATAGACGTTCAATGCCTGGAAGTAAGTCTTATTCTGGTCATAAAGCTGCTCAAGCATCTGGACATCGTCCAACAAACCTCGTTTGGAATGGTCGAGCTGAATGCTAATGCGGTCGACTTGCGTACTTAGTTTTTGGTATTTCGTCATCATTTCCTGGACAGAAAACTTTGCCTTGGAAAATATTTTGCGGATTCCGCCGCGTTTCTTTTGCGACAGTTCTTCCGGATTGAGCTCTTGCAATTTTTTCATCAGGTCAGTTAGCACATCGCCGACAGGTCCGATGTCTTTCGACTGGACATGATCAAGCATTTTGTGCGAAAACTGGCCGAGCTGGTTTTGTGCGTTGGCGCCGTATGTCAGGATCGCTTCGTAATTGCCGGCAGGAATCTGTTTAGCCAGTTCCCGGGCTTTTTCCTGCTCGTCCTTGGTCAAACGCTCCATTAATGTTTGGGGCTTGCCGCTTTCATTGGCCGGCAAATTGGTCTGCTCTTTGACAGCTTCCATACCGAAAGGGTTGCCGAGCAGATCATCCAGTTCACTTTGGTTCGATCGATTCTGTGTCATGGTCCACGTCTCCTTCATTGGCGTCAGGTAATTGGTGAAGCAATTTCTTGTTCTCGTGCTGATCGACAGTCAGGCGAGCGTAATCGAGCTCCATTCGCAGCTTTTCCACGTCGGAACTGAGCGTGAGCTTTAAATCTCGCTCCATGACACCATTCAGGGAAGTCAGCATTTCCCGCGTATCCTGTAATGTCGCTTTCAGTTCACGGTCTTTGACTGGCAAACCAACCAGCATGGTGTATTTTTCGGTCAACTCCAGAGCAGAATCCAGATGGGAATAAAAAAAGGGTTCAGCCATATAGAATTTCCGTGGATTTTGCTGCACTTGGGCAATGATTTTGTTGGCTACTTTCACCATATTCATCAATTGCTTAAATGAAGAAATAGAGCGCACCCGGTAATACTGGTTTTGCAGCAATTTTATTTTTTTTTGGGCATCTTTGATTTGGACACGGACATGCTTGTATTCGCTGCGCGTCATGCCCAGTTTTTTCGAATCGGAAGATATCTGCACTTGCTTGATCGTCGTGTTGCTGGCTAGATAAGTTCCTGCCGCAACAGCGCCCGAAGCAATAAGGCCAATTTCAGCCCCTAAGTAAAAGATGGGAAACATTACGGTCATCAAAGGCAGGCTGATTGTTTGCCGTTGGATGAATTTTTCAACAGGCTTCATAAAAAATAACCTCCTAGTACTCCTGTTCATTTATACGTTTCAGGGTGGGAAAAGTTTCAAGTTCACTCCCGTATACCTTATATTTTACAGCTTAGAAGAAGGCAATACAAACTTCAGGACTGTGTGAGATGCCGACAAGACCTAGACAGAAAGGTGAATATTTGGCACAATGATAAATAGGAAGAAAAATGGGAGTTGATAATATGCATGAAATTATTTACTTGAAAAGCTTTTATGAGCCATGGTGGATGCTTGAAGGGTGGGAGCAGGATATCGTGTTGCGGAAACCTTTTTCTTCTATAGAAGAGGCGAATCGTTTCAAAAGCGAATTAATGGATATGCTGAGCGCAAAATATCCAGAACATAAGAAAAAAGGGGAAACTTTTGACGTTTATTGGGAAAAAGGCGATTTGGAATACTGCCCGGACTGCGAAGAAGATCTTCAAGTTTACCATGGTGTAATCCATTTGAACAATGAGGGCTAAATCTGAAAAGTCAGATTACATTGATAATAGTGATTAATAGAGTATATGGGCACATAATCTAGTAGGTTTAAAGCCTATTAAAAAGTATTTAGATTTATTTGACTTATCAGTTTTAAATGCTATAATAGACTTAAGAACTAAAGAACTCGCCAGAAACAGCTATTCACCTATTCAAAAAAGTGATCAGCACGTTATGGTACTTTTTTGAATATGTGAATTTTTTATGGAAAAATTCCATATTGAAAATTTTTATAATCTCAGGAGGTTTTTTACATGCAAGGTACAGTAAAATGGTTTAACTCAGAAAAAGGTTTTGGTTTCATCGAAGTTGAAGGCGGAGACGACGTTTTTGTTCATTTCTCAGCAATTCAAGGCGAAGGCTTTAAAACGCTTGACGAAGGTCAAAAAGTTGAGTTTGAAGTAGAGGAAGGCAACCGCGGACCTCAAGCTACTAACGTAGTTAAAATCTAATCTCCCAGGACCCGCTCATTCGTGAGCGGGCCTTTTTTTTGGATTTTCCCTTATTTGAACCTATTTAATAAGACATTGGGGTATTTGCTTGCAAAAGTTTATTCTGGATTCCATATAAGAACAACGAAGGAGAATTACTGGGGAGGGAGCGTTAATAAGGATTCTGGTTAATTATCAGAAAATTTACTATGTTAAGAGAAGGAAATAGGGAATTCAGTCTGATAAATTGAAGAATAGTATGAATAATAATTATATTATAATCCATTAAACACTTTTTAAGGGAAAATAAAACAGTTATAGATTCCTATATATTCAGAATAATTAAAAGTTTATTCTTATAAGTACCCCGACAGAAACGGTGGCACATTAAAGGAGTGAACCATTACATGACTAAGAAAAAATTGTTGACGTTAAGCCTAGCAGCTGCATTGGCATTATCCACAGCTTCCGCATCAGTTTATGCCTCTCCAACAAATGCCGTATCTGAAAAAGTGCATATGAACGAACGGAGCAAAACAGCTGATCTGATCACAGGCCAATTAACAGTCCCGTCTACTAAAGCCGCGAAAGAAATTGTCTTTACATATCTAGGACAACAAGAAACATTATACAAAATCGGCAAAGGCTCAGCTGCCGGCTTTAAAGTGTTGAGCGAAACGACGGATGACCTGGGCATGACCAACGTGAAAGTCCAGCAGATGTTTAAAGGCGTTCCTGTATTCGGTTCAGTCGTTTCAGCAACCGTCGACAAAGACGGCGTTTTGACCGCTGTTTCAGGAACATTGGTGCCTGAATTGTTCAATAAAGCTTCACTGAAAAAAGGTGCTACGGTGAAACCGTCTGAAGCTGCAGCAGCTGCTTTAGGGGATTTAAAAGCGAATATCGGCTATGATGTGGAAATTGACAAGCAGGTCGGGCCGCAATTGACGATCTTTGTAGACGGCGCCGAAGTGAAATACGCTTATAGCGCAGAATTCCAATTCCTTTATCCAACGCCGGGCAATTACCAATACTTCATCGATGCGAAAACAGGGAAAGTCTTGGATTCCTTTAACCAGATCCATGAAGCCCAACCGACAAACGGAGTCACAGCACCGACTGGGACCAGTTCGACTGCAACTGGTAAAGGGGTACTGGGCGATACGAAATCTTTTAATACGACAGTTGACAGCAACGGATCTTATCTAGTGGATAAAACGCGGGGCGGCGGAATTTTTACTTACGATGCCAAAAATCGCACCCGTCTGCCAGGCACTTTATGGCTCGATGCAGACAATGCTTATAATGCCGCTTATGACGCAGCAGCGGTTGACGCGCACGCATACGCAGCTGAAACCTATGATTATTACAAGGAACAGCATAACCGCAATAGCTACGACGGCAACGGCGCGCAATTGATCTCGACTGTACATTATGGCCGCAGCTATAATAATGCGTTCTGGAATGGAACGCAAATGGTTTACGGCGACGGAGATGGCGTCCAATTCACTTCTTTGTCAGGCGGACTTGATGTTGTCGCCCATGAATTGACGCATGCGGTTACGAATACTTCAGCTGATCTTATTTACCAGAATGAATCAGGTGCCATTAACGAGTCGATGTCCGATATTTTCGGTACAATTGTCGAATACCATGCCAATAATAATCCGGACTGGCTGATCGGAGAAGATATCTATACGCCTGGAACCGCGGGCGACGCGCTCCGTTCGATGGCAGACCCGACATTGAATGGCGATCCGGACCATTATTCTAAACGTTATACAGGTACAGGCGATAACGGCGGTGTCCACATCAACTCTGGCATCAGCAATAAGGCAGCATACCTATTGGCTAACGGCGGCACGCATTACGGCGTATCTGTTACGGGCATCGGCAATGATAAGACAGCGGATATCTTCTACCGCACTTTGACCCAATACTTGACGCCTAGTTCGAACTACAGCCATTACCGCGCTTCAACTATCCAGGCGGCAACGGATCTTTACGGAGCTTCGAGCGCTGAAGTGGCGAGCGTCAAAGCTGCGTTCTCAGCAGTTGGCGTAAACTGACAATCAATCTAACTGATAGGTAGGGCCGCTCTGAATGAGCGGTCCTTTTTAATGCTTTTTTGATTTTGGGGAAACCACCATCAACCATTAGTTTAAGGAACAGCCTAATAAGGGTATAATTCTTGTAGTGAAATTAAGTTACCTTTAGGAGGGTTTTTTATGCAAGGGACAGTGGTATCATTCAATAAGGAAAAAGGCTTCGGTTTTATAAAAGGCGACAACGGTGAAATGTTCTATACGCATTCTGAGCATTCGAACATCGGTGATTTTTCGGTGCTGAACGAAGGCCAGCAGGTTGATTTCATCCCGGTTGAAGGCAATCCGGAAAAAGAGCGCATCGCAACGAATGTCACATTGAAATTCTAATCAATTAGAGAAAATATGCATAAGATGCAGGAGGAACATATATGGCTAACGATTATTTAAAAAAACCACTTCCAAGTTCGAAAGAGCAAGATGACTTCTACCAGAAATTGAGAAGCAAAATCCAGCGCTGGCTCGAAAACCGATCCGGCGGAGTGGGGAAATTAGGGCAATATGTGTTGTTTGCACCGGATTTCTTCCACCTTCTGAGCAGATTGATGTTGGACAGCCGCATTGATACATCCAGCAAAGGGAAAATCGGTGCCGGTATCCTGTACTTTTTCGCGCCGATCGATTTCATCCCAGAGATTTTCGTAGGCCCAGCGGGTTTTTTGGATGACGTTGTGGTAGCGGTGTTCATCGTCAACACATTGTTGAACAAATTCCCGGCTGAAGTGATCGAAGAGCATTGGGCAGGCGACAAAGAGCTTTTATCTGTTGTCCGCGGCATTTCAAATTCAGGCAGCAAACTGGTTTCCAAAATTCCCGCAGGGCGCTTAGTGAAACGCTTCATGAAATAAAAAAAGACAGCAAAAAGCCCACAGCTCTTAAATATGAGCTGTGGGCTTTTCTGCCGATTAGTTTAAAATGCCTTGTGCATCTTTCCATTCAAGGAAATCGTCATATGCCAATTGTTTGTCCAAGATTGAACCGTCATCGCGAATTTCAATCACGCGGTTTGCAACTGTCTGGATAAACTGATGGTCATGGGAAGTGAAGACCATTGCGCCTTTAAAAGCGATCATGCCGTTATTCAGGGCTTGGATCGATTCAAGATCCAAGTGGTTGGTCGGCTCATCAAGCAAAAGGACGTTAGAATGTGACAACATCATTTTCGATAGCATGCAGCGTACTTTTTCGCCACCTGATAAGACTGAAGGTTTCTTTTTCACTTCTTCGCCGGAGAATAGCATTCTGCCCAGGAAACCGCGCAAGAATGTTTCGCTTTCATCTTCCGGAGAATACTGGCGCAGCCAGTCCACCAGCGATTGTTCGGTGCCTTCGAAGTATGCTGAGTTGTCAATCGGCAAGTAAGCGCGTGAAGTTGTAACACCCCAGCGAATCGAGCCTGAAGCCGGTTGGTCTTCTTCAGCAAGAATGCGAAGCAATGCTGATTTCGCGAGCGGGTCGCCAATCAGGACAATTTTATCGTCTTTGCCCATATTGAAGTTGATATTATTCAATAACTGCTTGCCATCTACTTTCTGGCTAAGGTCTTTCACTGTCAAAACATCGTTGCCGATTTCACGGCCAACTGTGAAATTAACAAACGGATATTTACGTGAAGAAGGGCGGATATCATCAAGTTCAATTTTATCCAGCATTTTCTTTCGTGACGTCGCCTGCTTCGATTTGGAAGCGTTGGCAGAGAAACGAGTGATAAAGGCTTGAAGCTCTTTGATCTTTTCTTCTTTTTTAGAGTTCTGGTCAGATGCCAAACGAGTTGCCAATTGGCTAGATTCGTACCAGAAATCGTAGTTGCCTACGTATAGCTGAATTTTACCAAAATCCAAGTCAGCTATGTGTGTGCACACTTTGTTGAGGAAGTGGCGGTCATGTGAAACAACGATGACCGTGTTGTTAAAGTTGATCAAGAATTCTTCCAGCCATTGGATCGCTTTCAAGTCCAAGTGGTTGGTAGGCTCATCCAGCAGCAAGACATCAGGCTTGCCGAACAAAGCTTGTGCAAGAAGCACTTTGACTTTATCCGAACCGGAAAGTTCAGCCATTTTCTTGTCGTGGAGCTCATCTGAAATGCCGAGCCCTTGAAGCAGGATAGCGGCTTCGGATTCCGCTTCCCATCCGTTCAATTCAGCGAATTCGCCTTCAAGTTCTGCAGCACGCATGCCGTCTTCATCTGAAAAATCTTCTTTCATATAGATGGCATTTTTTTCAGACATGATTTTATACAATTTCTTATGGCCCATGATTACTGTTTCAAGCACCGGGTATTCTTCGTATTCAAAGTGATCCTGTTTCAGGACTGCCAAACGTTCGCCTGAACCCATATAGACATTGCCGGACTGCGCTTCGATATCGCCAGACAAAATTTTGATGAATGTTGATTTGCCGGCGCCGTTCGCGCCGATCAGCCCGTAGCAATTACCAGGGTTGAATTGGATATTTACATCGTCGAAAAGTTTACGGTCGCCAAAGCGAAGACTTACATCATTTACTGCTATCATTTTTACGTACCTCCCAAAGTTCACAATAAGAGTAGTATACCATGAAACCTGCTGAAATCGATAGCATTCGGCTGCAGTCTGGGATAAACTTAATGCAATGCCTTTAAATATTCCATTAAGCCTTTTCATTTCGCTCCAGCGCACTTTCATGTCCCGTAGCTAGCGCAGCGTTGCAGGGACAGGAGCATATGTTTTAGCGGGGCTGTTTTGCGGAATATCCATATCCCTTTTACCTTGTATTGTTGCAGAGCAATAAATTTCCTGATTATACTTTATATTTTCGACCTTTATAAGCTTCAAGCATACCAAGATCCTTATTCAGCAAATATTCCATGCGTACATAATCGCGTCTTTCCGGGATGTGTTCCTTTGTCAGGCCTTTCATCGTATAGATGAAATAATAGCCGCCGATTTGGCGGAACCAGACGACCACATGTGGAAACTCGTCAAAAATGGCTTTGATATTATAGCGTTTTGCGTAGCTCCAATTCACTAATCTCATCTTTCAGCCCGCCTTTCACATCCATTTTAATGAATTTCAGCGGCGAACACAAGTTTGGATAGAAGCAATTCAGATAGGGGGAAATAGATGTGCCTGAAAAACGAAGCAGGCCGGCACTCGGCTTGATGGTACTCGCCATCTTGTTTGTGTCAATGAACTTAAGGCCAGCAATTTCCTCTATAGGGCCGCTGCTCGAAACGATCCGCCGCGATTTGTCGCTTTCTAATAGCGACATCAGCTTGCTGACATCAATCCCGGTTTTTTGCATGGGGCTATTCGCGCCGCTGGCGATCGGCTTTAACCGCAAGTTCGGCATCAAAAAGAGTGTCACTTTTTTGCTGGTGATGTTGGGGGCGCTGACTTTTGTCCGTGGCCTGGTCCCGACTTATCCGGTGCTGCTCGCAAGTTCGTTCTTTATCGGGCTGGCGATTGCAGTGATCAGCCCGCTCTTGTCGGCGGCGATAAAAACCAATTTTCCTGGCCGCACCGCATCACTGATCGGCGTTTATTCTTTCGGCATGGGGCTTGGCGCGATGCTGGCTTCTGGGTTGACCGGGGTGTTCTATGCGGTCGCCGGTTGGCCAATCGCGCTTGCAAGTTGGGGAGTTCTGTCCATAGCCGCGCTTGCGCTTTGGCTTCGGGTTGAAGAACCCCGTAAAGCGGAACGCAGCAGCCACGTCGGCCGGGCAGCTTCACCTTGGAAAAACAGGCGTGCCTGGTATATGCTGCTGTTTTTCGGCTTCCAGTCCGCATTGTTTTTCTCGCTTATCACGTGGCTTGCGCCGATTGCCATCGACAAAGGCATGGACGTGTTGGCCGCAGGAGCGGTATTGACGGTCATGGCAGCTGTCCAACTCGCCGGTAACCTGTCTCTGCCTGTTTTGCTGGCAAAGTATCCGAGCCGGTTGTTATGGATTTTTCTGTCGCTGATGTCCGGCGTAGCAGGGCTATTGTTATTATTATTCGGTGGTATCGCTGAAGCATGGGCTGCCGCAGTTTTTCTCGGCGTTATGCTCGGCTGTTTGTTCCCGCTTGCACTGTTAATGCCGCTTGATGAAAACGAACACGCGGATGACGTCAACAGCTGGACCGCGATGATCCAATCAGGAGGCTATATCATATCAAGCGGAATGCCATTTTTAATCGGTATACTATATGACCGATCCGGTGACCATTCCGTCACTTTGTATCTATTGCTGAGTTTTGCAGCAATGGTCATGCTGTTCGGGGGTTTGTTATATAAAGAGCGAAATTGAACTAAGAGAATCTAAATAAACACAAGCAAGGAGAACGTTATGATCCGAATCTTAGCCATCGACCAAGAAGATAAACTCGTTATCGACCCGGAATTGAGCCAGCTGACATTGATGAAATGGCATTGGGTGGATTTCAATGAGCCATCGCCCGAGGAAATAAAATTGCTCAGCAGCCATTTTTCATTTCACCCGCTGGCAATCGAAGACTGCATCCATTCCTTGCAGCGCCCAAAACTGGAGTATTATGAAAATGTGACATTTTTAGTGATGCATTCTTTTGTGGCGGGGGAATTGGATGTCAACGAAGTGGATTTTTTTCTGGGAGAGCATTTTTTAGTGACCTTCCATTTCGAAGATTTGGATGAAGTCAATTATGCCTGGGAATATTTCAGGCATATGAAGAATCTGGAAAGCTTCAAGCCGCTTGAAGTTACATATAAAATCATGGACGAAATGGTCGACGGTTTTTTTCCACTGGTGGAAGAGCTTGAAGACCGGCTCGCTTCGATTGAAGGCTCTGAACGCTTGAAGAAAGCGGACAAGTCCATCATGGAAGAGACGTTCGAAGTGCGTCGGAATTTATTGAAAATCCGTCAAATCGTCGTGCCAACAAGAGATATGGTTTACCGTATCCTTGAGTCGAAACGATTTATCATCCAGGAGCAAAAGCGCGCTTATTTCCAGGATATCCATGACCATCTCATCAAATTGAGCCAGATGATCGATTCAAACCGTGAGTTGACGACGGATATCCGCGATAATTATATATCGTTGAACTCTTATCGCATGAACAATATCATGAAGACGTTGACGGTCATCACGACCATCTTCATGCCACTAACTTTTGTCGCCGGGCTGTACGGTATGAATTTTATTAATATGCCAGAGCTGCGCACCAACTACGGCTATTTTGTCGTTCTGGCAGTTATGCTGGTGATGGCCAGCGGTATGAGCGTGTGGTTTAAGTCTAAAGGCTGGTTCGACAACGATTAATTGGTAAGAAAGGATGGAGACTATGGCACAATACAACACAATTCTGTTTGACATAGATGATACTTTGATGGATTTTAAACTGTCTGAGCGGGCAGCTTTACACAATACATTTCTCGACTACGGAATGCCGGATGGGTTTTCGCGCTTCCACGACTCATACCGGGAAATCAGCAGCGTGCTTTGGCGGGATTTGGAACATGGCATAATGCCGCTGGCTCTGTTAGGGACCGAGCGTTTCAAGCGGTTGTTCCATCAGCATGGGCTGGACTTCAGCGCGGAAGCTTTCGGAATGCAGTATCTGGATTACTTGGGGCGGGAAACGCATTTGTTTCCGGAAGCGGAAGCGATGGTATCAGGGCTCAGCCACTGCCGGCTGGCGGTCATCACCAACGGCTTTGGAACTGTGCAAAAAGCGCGCATCAAAAACTCCCCGATGCAGCATCTTTTCGAACACATCATCATTTCGGAAGAAGCGGGCTATCAGAAGCCACATACCGGAATCTTCGATTACGCATTCAAAAAATTAGGCTTGAAAAGCAAAGACTCGGTGCTGATTGTGGGAGACTCACTCACTTCGGACATCAAAGGCGGTGCGGATTATGGCATTTCGACCTGTTGGTTCAACCCGCAAGGCAAGCTCAATGGAACCGCGGTTCAGCCGACACATGAAATCCGCTGCCTGTCAGAACTCCAAGAAATCGTCAATGGAAAAACGAAATAAAGAAAAGGCCGATGACATGCATCGGCCTTTTCTTTATCTGCTTATTTGTTTTTTTCCCAGACTGCATCAAGGAATTCATCGCGTCCGGAGACGGCGCGATCTTCCTTGTAATGCACAGGATTTTTCTTATGATAATCCTGGTGGTCTTCTTCCGCCGGATAAAATGGCGCAGCGTCCAAAATTTCGGTGATAACCGGCTTTTTAAAGCGCCCACTTTTATCGAGCGCTTGTTTTGACAGTTCCGCTAAGCGGCGCTGGCTGTCGTTGTGGACGAAAATGGCGGCGCGGTATGAAGAGCCGCGGTCTTGGAACTGGCCTTCGTTGTCAGTCGGATCTATTTGCTGCCAAAAAATTTCAAGCAGCTGTTCATAGCTGAACAATTCCGGCTGGAATGTGATCTCGACAACTTCGAGATGTCCGGTCGTGCCGCCCTTCACTTGTTCGTAGCTTGGGTTTGCAACGCTGCCGCCGCTGTAACCGGAAACGATGGTCTTGATGCCTTCAAATTGGTCGAATGGCTTGACCATGCACCAGAAGCAGCCGCCTGCGAATGTCGCTTTTTCTGTCATATGGGCTTGCTCCTTTCAATGGTAATAGAAAAATTTTACCATTCCCATCGTTAGACGACAATTTATATGTTTATTATGTTTATAATGAGATTGCCGAAACTTCTTTAGGTGAATTGTCGTCTTATGTTAGGCAAGAAGCAGAAAGGAACGTGTTTATTATGCAAGAAGAAATGCAGCCAGCCAGATCAGGGCGGCGTAAAAAGAAGCGGCTGCGGTTCCGTGGCATCCTCTTATTGCTGTTGATCGCATTATTGGCAGCGGGAGTTTATGTTTTTATGCAATACCAGAGCGGATATAAAATAGCAGAAGAAAATACAGAAAGCGAGCCGGTGAGCTTTGATGGAGATCCGGAAAATCCGGATTACACCAATATCCTGGTTATGGGTGTCGATTCCCGCGGGGAAGAAAAATCACGCACCGATACGATGATGCTGTTGTCTCATAACAAAAAGACGGATGAAGTGAAATTGACTTCGTTCATGCGTGATATCTATGCGGATATTCCAGGTTATCAATCGTATAAATTGAATACAGCCTATTATTTGGGCGGTGCGGACCTTTTGGCAGATACGCTGCGCATGATGTTCGGCGTGGAAATTCACCATTATGCGTTGGTCGACTTCTCGAATTTTGAACAGATGGTCGATATCGCTGCGCCGAATGGCGTCGAAATCGATGTGGAAAAAGACATGTCCGAACTAATCGGTGTCAGCCTAGAGCAAGGCGTCCACGATTTGAACGGCAAAGAGCTGCTGGGCTATGCCCGTTTCCGCGCCGACAATGAAGGCGACTTCGGCCGTGTGCGCCGGCAACAGCAAGTCTTGGCGGCGTTAAAAGATGCAGTCATCAGCCCGGCGGCCATTCCGCAATACCCTAAACTTGCGGGGGCTGTAAAAGCTTATATCCAAACCGATATTTCAACCGTCAATCAGGTGGAACTGGCAGTCAAGCTTGCCTTTAAAGGAGGCGGGAACTTGGAGCGTCTCACTGTCCCGGTAGAAGGCAGCTATGACTATGCCAATTACTCGCATGCCGGATCGGTCATCGATATCGATGTTGAACAGAATCGAAAAGCACTTTCCGAATTTTTGTCACAGCCTCTGGATTAAAATTTCTGATAATATGCTAAAATTAAAACTGAACATATATCAGAAAGTAGGAGTTTTTGTGGAGCAAGACAAGCAATCCTTTTTTTCAACCAATTTCATCCGGTTTCTGGGTGGAACCAACACCATATTCACATTGATCGCTATGGTGCTGCTGGGGACGGCCATTTTCATCTTCCGTGAAGTGTCCTTCATCTTCCACCCGCTTAGTGTATTCATGAAGACTGTGGTGTTGCCGGTGGTTTTGGCGTTGATCTTCTACTACTTGCTAAGGCCGATTCTGCGGCTGCTGGTGGACGCGAAAATTCCACGCATCGGCGGAATTGCGATAATCTTCCTGGGAGGCGCAGGGATTTTGGCGTTGATCACTGTTCTCGTACTGCCATTTTTAAAAGAGCAGTTTCAAACATTGGTCATGGAGTTTCCGGATTATTTCATGCAATTGTTGACGGACCTCGATGGTTTTCTCCGGACTTCCTTTGTCGGAGACTACTACAGCGGTTCAAGTTTTGACATCGAACAATTGATGGCTACACTGCCGGCGAATGTTTCGGACACGCTGCAATCCGCGGTGACGAGCATCATTTCCGGAATAACCGGATTCATCTCGACAATCACTAGTGTCATCCTGTCGATTGTCATCGTCCCGTTCATCTTATTTTATTTGCTGAAAGATGGCGATAAGCTGCCAGGATATTTTGTTAAGCTGCTGCCGCCGCGTTTCCGTGACGATACCCAGGAAGTACTGAGCGAAGCAGACAAACAGCTTAGTGCATACATACAAGGCCAGTTGATTGTCGCTTTCTGCATTGGCGTCATGGTTTATATCGGATTTCTGATCATCGGTATGGAATATGCATTGCTGCTTGGCGTCCTTGCGATGGTCACTAGCGTAGTCCCGTATATCGGGCCGG
Source organism: Planococcus sp. (in: firmicutes) (assembly GCA_035468565.1). Lineage (GTDB taxonomy): Bacteria > Bacillota > Bacilli > Bacillales_A > Planococcaceae > Planococcus. The sequence continues at coordinate 8,575 of DATISS010000117.1, read as the reverse complement.
CTATTGCCATCGCGCCTGCTGCCATTATCGCGCTGGTGACTTCGCCGTTCATGCTGATCAAGCTGGCGATTGTCTGGACCGTCGTGCAGCTGGTAGAAGGCAATCTGATTTCGCCGCAAGTCATGGGTAAGACGATGTATATCCATCCTGTGACGATCATTTTCGTACTGTTGACCGCGGGTTCGCTTTTCGGCATCGCCGGCGTCATTCTCGGCATTCCGATGTATGCTTTGCTCCGTGTACTTGTCAGCCATTTCTACAAATTATTTAAGCGCCGTTATAACCGGCACGAATCCAATCTTGAAAATCAATACGATTACACAGAGCTTCATTGAACGGTTTAACCGTAATTCAATAGTGGTATAGAATACTTATTAATAGTTGGAGGTCGCGATTTTATGAATTTCAAAAAATTTCTTAGTTCGGTAGGTATCGGTTCTGTGAAAATCGATACTGTGGTCGAAAGACCGAATTTGATTGAAGGTGAAACCCTTAATGGTACGATTTATTTCGAAGGCGGCGACAGCGATCAAAATGTGGAATTCATCGAACTCCAAGTAGTGGCGCAAGTCGACGAGTACCGGGAAGACAGTGAGTTTCAGATTATCGAGAATTTGATTACAAAACAGACGCTTGAATTTTTCAGTACGGTGAAATCGAAAGGCACAGTCATGCAGCAATTTGAAATTGTGCCGGATGATCGTTGGATTTTGGACAATCCGAAAGCGAAATTGATTTTGCGGACGATTGTTCATATCCAAAGCGGCGTCGATGCACAAGATGAAGATGAAATCACCTACACGACACAATAAAAAATTCTGATCCAAGCACGGCATCCAAATTGAATAATGATTTGGATGCCGTTTTTTCATTTGCCGTCTAATTTATTTAGGTGATAGATGGACTGCAAAGAGAGGGGGAGGGGCCCAGTGGAATGGGGACATAATAAAGAAACAACAAAAAAGATTGAAGACATTAAAAGAAAAGGCACACACGCGTATTTCCTGGAATATCAGAAGCAAAGCCCAGCGTTCACAGGAGCGTCCTTAACGTTGAGTGGAAAAGGCGATGTATTCTGCTCGGGGGCTTCCTGCCACGGGCTCGGCTTTGGTACGGATGGAGCCCTCGCATCAACAGATATAGATGAATTGGAAAATTTTGTACGCAAAAAAAGAGCCGATTTCTCGTTGTTTTTGGAAATAACGCCCCATGCGGACGAGAAGCTTATTAAGCGGCTGCAATTGCTTGGCTATACGCTGGATCATTTCCTGAACGTCTGGCTCATCGATTTGGAACAATGGCAGCCCATGGCAGTCGATGCAAGAAGCGAAGCAATCGTCGAGAAAGTGGACGATGAAAATGTCCATGAATGGGCATGGGCGGTGGCGCTGGGCATTTCCGACGATGATTATCAAGCGGAAGTGGCGGTGGAATCGGTTAAGGCATTCTGGCAAGTTGAAGGCAATACGGCATTTCTGGTGAGGGAGAACGGGGAATGCACAGGAGGAGGCTGCATGGCAATAGACGGAGAACTGGCGGAATTGTTTATGACCGCGACGCTGCCAGCCAAAAGGCGCAAAGGCTATCAAGCTTTGCTGATCGATGAGCGCTTGGGCTATGCTAAAGCCGCCGGCTGCACCCATGTAACAGTCACGACGAAACCCGGTACTTCATCAGCGCGCAACGTCGAACGCAGCGGTTTTCAATTGGCCTATGACAAAGCCGTACTTCGCAGTCCACGGTTGGAATAATAGGCACAAGCGCATTATTTGAAAAAGCTCCAAAATATCGGCCAGCGAGAATTTCTCGCCGGCCGCTTTTTTGGTTTTTTAATGCCAGGGAATGTCATAAAGCAATTTCGCGCACAAAACTTTAAACTCTCGGCCAGGGTAGGTGTTTTCCATCAGTTCAATCAGCCGGCATCCGGCTTCAACGGCAGCCTCGAAACGCATATAGGGCTCCATGTTCATGCGCTTGGAAAACATGAAAGGGACAGAAGGGTTAGATTTAACAAATAAAAAAATTATGTAAACTTCCTGTTTTTCATGATGCAGGAAAGAGGCAGGCTCAATCAGCAGCTCGTTGTCAGGAAAGTAACAGACTTTTTCTTTTTCAATAATGCCTATGCGCTTCATGGCCCATAAATTGGTATAGCCAATCGAAATCTCAACAGAGGCACGCTCCATCATCTGTGACATATCACGTTCAAACAATTTAAAGGAATCCTGGCGGTTGGTCATATAGACAAGGTAGACTCGGTCATCTTTTTCATCGAGCAATTGAATTTCGTGCATCACAGGCACCTCCAGAACGGGTTTTATTATCCATACCCTGAATTGTTGAAATTTGAACAAGCAGTTTTAAATAGCGAAAGGACGTGAACATTTTACGGAGTAACCTTAGTTAGAAAATAAATGTAGATAACTACATAAGGATAAAGCGCAAAAGAAAAGAACGCTTATAAGAAAAAAGCCCAGCTTGTCAGAAATTCACTGCACTTCCTCACGCAGGTTCTAAGCTGGTTGGATTATAAGGGACAGAGCGTGCGCTTGGATCTCCTCCAAATTTTAGCAAGCCATGCAGTTTTTGTGTCGCGTTTTTTCGATGGATTCAATCTAGCGAAAGCTTATCCAGATGTAAAGAGGGGAATGAAAGATTTTTTAATATATATTTGAGGAGATGTATTGTTTATCGTCCCAATGATTGGTATCATAAAAATACTGCAAGTTTGTTATAAATGTAAAAATTATCTTATTTATTCCTTGTCTATTGCAATAATATTGTTATACTATAAGATTTTTATATTTTTTTGTTAATTGACCCCTACATTTTAGAGTGTTTTATTTATTGGGAGGAAGAACATGCGATATCGTGATATAAGTTTAGATGAATTAGAAGAAATCGAACAAGAGCTTTATTTGAGTGGAGAGAACAGCAGAGGGCTGTTGAATTACACAAAAATCGAGATTTATGATGCAATGCATACGCATTTGTCAATCCTATGCAAAGACGATAAAGATTACCTCGATTATTATACATATATAAAGAAAAAATTGGTGTCCCATTTACTGCGCTATAGCTCAAGTGTCCATGGAAACACCGTAAAAGAACGTTCGAACGCTGAAAAAGTATTGAAAAGAGTGCAAAGCTACGACCAGAAAAATCCGGTAGCTTCTTACAGACTCGGCTGCCTTATGTATCTGCAAAAAAAATTCAGCGAATCCATCGGCCATTTCCAGAAAGCGCTGGACTGTCAGAAGAATTATAGCGACAAAGCGTTTCTGCTCAGCACTGAACAAATCAGCCGCGCAGTCTCGTATTTGTCGAATTGCTCGCTGCACACCGCATGCCAGGCACTGGTCATCAGCTCAGAGAACGGGCGGCATGACGAGGGAAATCTGATTTTTTCTGGCTTTTTCACACAGCTTAGCTATAACGAAGGCGTTTTGAAAAGCCAGGCATATGGCATGACGACATTGGACGGCAACCGTTATTGCTCCATCGAGGAATGCATGGAAACTTGCAATTCCTCTCCGAAAGACACAATCATGCTGTATTTCGGAGATACTGGAGCAGAGCTCTTCTACAATGGCATCAAAGAGGCAGTGGCTGCGCCGCAAGCCCATGTGCTGCGCCATGTGCTGCTTCACGCGCACCAGCCTAAAACAGTGACGCCGATTAGCCTGAAAGATTATTTCCTGGACAGCCATGTGATCTGGGGAGCATCAAAGCATGCACTCGAACTGGTGATGGAGAATTTGAATACAATATTGGCTGAACTCGAAACACAGGTTTCGATCAAAGTGACAGAAAGTGGTTACCGGTTAAGCGGTTCATTCGAATACATTTTAATGGAGCGAGCCGATGAACATTTGGCTGATTGATAAAAAATAGCAAAGCTGCTCTAAAGACCACGCAAATGGCCTTTAGAGCAGCTTTTTCAGTATCTCAAAATGAAACTCTTTGGACCTTTTCGATTTGAAAGATAAAAAACGCCCCGAAGGACGTTTTGGATAATCATCTGCTGCGCAATTTTGACAACAGCCGCAGAATTTCCAAGTAAAGCCAGATCAATGTGACCAGCAAACCGAATGCCCCGTACCATTCATAGTATTTCGGCACTCCTTTATTGGCTGCATTTTCGATAAAGTCGAAATCCAGCACCAGGTTCAATGCTGCAATAATGACGATGACAACACTGATTCCGATGCCAAGAGGCGTTGCTTCATGCAAATGGGGAATTTCGAAACCGAAAAAACCGCCGATAAATGAGATAAGGTAGACGATGAAAATACCGCCTGTAGCTGCGACAACGCCCAGCCGGAAATTTTGGGTAACTTTGATGAACCCCGACTTATAAGCGAGCAATAAACTCAACAACACTCCAATGGTCAATAGCACCGCCTGGAAGACGATTCCGCCGTATTGGACTTCGTATTGGGCAGATATCGCACCGACAAATAGTCCTTCCAGCAAAGCGTATAACGGAGCCGTGTACGGCGATACTTTTGGTACAAAGATTGTAATCAAAGCGACTATAAGGCCGCCGATTGCACCGACAAGCATCAATAGCAAGGCGCTTTCCGGATTGCTCAGGAACAAGTTCCAGGAAAAGACGAACGTGGCAAGCAATAGCAGCAATAAAATCAATGTTCTATTGACAGTCCCTTGAATGGTCATTGTCCCACCGGCACCTACACCGCTGTGTTTCATAAAGGATTCATTTTTTAAACTTGGATTTCCACTTCTCATAATACTCACCTCTTCTAGTAATTGACACGTATACAAGTATATCCTTTATTTTCTTTAAGGACAAAAATAGACCCAAATTCAATTTCAAATTAGCTTCGAATCCGAAAAAGCGGCTTAGGGAGCAGGCAAAAAGAAAAGAATTGGGTTAAACTAAGAAGAGACAGTTTTACAGGAGATTTACGAATCAATAGGGGGCCCTTTATGAACAGCTTTATCGTTATGCAAGGAGAAACGTATCATGAAGAACGAAACGCTGGAATTCTTTGGACTCCGCGCATTGATAAATCCGGGATGGTGCCCCATTCATGGAAAAGGATGCAGGAACTGAAACAAGGAGACCGCGTTTTCCATTACGTCAAAGGGCATATCGTCGCGATCAGCCTAATAACGATAGGCTGCAGAAACGGCACCATTCCAGGCGGGTCAGAAGAAGCTTTCATCGCTGAAGCAGTCTACCACGAGTTGGATTTTCCGCTTGCAGTCAAGGATTACTTCGAAGCAATCCAGCCATTGCTGCCGTTGAAATATTCACCTTTTCAGGAAGACGCAAGCGGCAATTCAGGTTATTTATACCCATGCAACGAGGAACTTGCCATGAAACTGCTGGAGTTTATCTCCAGCCTGAATTTCTTTGCACTGGAAGAAGAGCAACTCGAATTGGCAATCGAAGTGGTTAAAAGATCCACACACAATCCACTCATGACCATGATCGCGGAGATGGAATTGGAAATTAAGGAAAAAGTGCGGCGCGGCAAAAAGCTATTCAGCTCGAGCCTCCAGCAATTATGGCATAATGAATGTCCGCTCTGCGGAATCGCCATCGATGCAGCATTGGCCGCAAGCTATGCGAAGCCATGGAAAGACAGCACAGACGCCGAACGGCTGGATCCCCATAATGGCATCTTGTTATGCGCGAACCATGCCGCCTTGTTTACATCGGGGCTGATCGCTTTTACAGGGGGCGGGCAGCTGCATATTGCTAGCCGGATCTCGGAAGAGCTATACGCGGTCTACGGGCTAAAGAAAGCGTCTAAAGTGCCTGTGACCGTGGAACACGCGCCTTATTTCCGCTGGCATAAGCGAAATATCTACATCGAACCGAAAAAGCTGAAGTTGGCAAAAACCATCGATGGGCGCATTGAATGACAGCAAAAAAACAAGTTTCTTCTATATAATAGAAAATCCAATCAAAAGAGCTGCCGAGAATTTCTCGGCAGCTCTTTTGATATTCATTATTTATTGCCTAGGCTTTTGCCCATGCCTTTCAGGAAATTCAGGCCGAACTTAATGGAGCGATTGATATCTGGATCTTTTAGCGATTTCATCAACTGGAAAATACCGACTTTCTTTTCGCTAGTGCGTTGCGCTTCTGCTTCTTTCAAGCCGTTTGCGACGCTTGCTGTCAGTTTTTCTGTCGTGGCAGGGTCGATGGCGGTTAGCGCGCCAGCAGCGCTCATCATATTATTGATGAGGTTGGTGACCGGTTCCCGCGTCGCTTGGTGCATGACGATTTCAGTAATGCCTTCTTTTGCCTTGACCATTGCGAGCGCGGCATCAAGGATGCCGGCGTCGTTCAGATCACCGGTAATTTGCAGCAATTTATTCAATGCCTGATCTTGTTCTGCAAGCAGGGATTCAAGCTCTTTCAGCTTGTTGTACCGGATTTCATCTGGACTCAGTTTTTTTTTCTTCAAGTGAGTAATCGGACTCGCCATAGGACATCACCTTTCTATCTTTTAATCTGTCAAATGCACATAGCCTTCACGCGCCCATTTCCGTGCGACTTCGATGCCGGACTGGGGATTGCGTTTTTTGTCGCGCGGGTTCGATCGTGGCAAAGGCCGTTTGCCATGTTCTTTCAAGACTTCCATCCGAACTTTCGTCTGCTTGTATGCAGGAGTATTGGTGCGCTGATCGACAGCTGGCCCAGTCAAGAAGTTGATGGCTGTCTCTTTTTTGACCGAATTCATCGGCAGGAACAATTCGTTGCCTTTGACGCGGCCAGTGACGATGACCGGCAGTTTCAAAGCGCCGTATGGAGAAACCAGACGGACAGTCGAACCATCTTCCAATCCGCGCTCAGCGGCCAGTTCAGGCGACACCTCGACAAACGTTTCAGGCAATTTCGATAGGATGCCGGCAGATTTATTTGTCATATTGCCTTCGTGGAAATGTTCCAAGAGGCGTCCGTTATTGATGTGTAAATCATACTCCTCAGGGAAGACAACTGGCTCAACCCAGTCGGACAAAGCAAAACGCGCTTTCTTGTCAGGGAAGTTGAAGCCATCCACATAAAGGAGGGGAGTGCTTGAGCCGTCAAGGCTGCCCCACAGGAAGCTGTTCCAGCCTTCCATGGAAGCATAATCCGCTTGGCTGAACAAAGGTGATAAACTGGCCATTTCCGCGAAAATCTCACTTGGGTGGCTGTAATTCCAGCCAGCGCCGAGGCGATTAGCGATTTCCTGGACAATCCACCAGTCGGCTTTGGATTGGCCGAGTTCAGGCAACGCTTTGTAAAGGCGCTGAACGCGTCTTTCTGTATTTGTGAAAGTGCCGTCTTTTTCCAATGACGGAGCGGCAGGCAAAATGACATCCGCGTATTGCGCAGTACGAGAGAAGAAGATATCCTGGACGACGAAGAAGTCCAGTTTTGACAGTACTTCGTCTACATGGTTGGCGTTTGAATCGACAAGCGCCATATCTTCACCGACAACGTACATTGCTTTCATGATGCCTTCATCGACAGCCTGCAGCATTTGAATATTGTCCATGCCCGGTTTGTCGTCGATTTTTACGCCGTATGCTGTTTCGAACTTCAAACGGGCATTAACGTCGGTGATGTGCTGGTAGCCAGGAAGCCAGCCAGGAAGCGAGCCCATATCACAGGCGCCCTGTACATTATTATGGCCGCGGAGCGGATAAGCGCCAGCCCCGGGACGGCGGTAGTTGCCCGTCGCGAGCAATAAATTGGAAATCGCAGCGGACGTATCCGAGCCGCCTGTGTTTTGCGTAACGCCCATTCCCCAAAGAATGCATGTGCCGTCAGCGTCGCGGATCAATTCGGCAATGTTGATCAATTGTACTTTTGAAATGCCGGTCTGTTGTTCTGCGTATTCCAATGTGTACTGGTTCAGCACTTCGTTGAACTCGCCGAAGAAATTGACGTTTTCATCGATAAAGCGCTGATCGTGCCAGCCATTGTCGATCATGTATTTCGTGACCGCCATCAGCCACACTTGATCCGTCCCTTGTTTAGGGGTGATGAAGATATCTGAGCGTTCAGCCATTTCGTTTTTGCGCATATCTGCTACAACCAGTTTCTGTTCGTGCAATTTATGCGCCCGCTTGACGCGGGTCGCGAGCACCGGATGGCCTTCTGCAGGGTTTGCGCCCACAATAATGACGAGGCCGGCGCTTCCTATGTCTTTGATTGTGCCGGCATCGCCGCCCATGCCGACGGTGCGGAATAAACCGTCAGTTGCAGGTGACTGGCAATAACGCGAGCAATTGTCGACGTTATTTGATTCGAACACTTGGCGCGTCAATTTCTGGATGACGTAATTGTCTTCATTGGTGATTTTTGAAGAAGAAATCACGCCGATAGCGTCTTTGCCATGACTTTCTCTGATGCCTTTGAATTTTGAAGCAACAAGATCCAGCGCTTCTTCCCAAGTCGCTTCGACAAACTCATCGCCTTTGCGGATCATCGGCGTCGTGATGCGCTCTTCGCTATTGACAAAGTCCCAGCCGAATTTACCTTTTACGCACGTGGAAATCTGGTTGGCGGGCGCCTCGGATACCGGTTGGATTTTAAGGATTTTGC